>DATEWS010000494.1:0-19371 GCA_035257785.1 Pyrinomonadaceae bacterium | reverse complement strand
ATTCAACCGCACGAACGCAGACATTAAGATCAATTACGACGGCGGTAAGCTAACGTTGTTTGGACGTTATAGTCGTTCGCCCACGCTGATCGTTGACCCGCCGATCTTTGGTGAGGTAAGTGGTCCTGCTTTGAATGGCGGGCAACTGGGCACCGCTCCCGGATTGATTAATGTCTTTGGCGTCGGCGCGACTTACACGTTCAATCCCAACGTTGTTCTGGACGCAAACGTTGGCTACACGCGACAACGACTCGGTGCGGAAGGCTTCGACATAGTTTCAAACTTCGGTCTCGACGTCCTGCGCATTCCCGGCACCAATGGTCCAGATCACCTGCAAGGCGGTGTCCCCTCGTTTCAGATCAACGGCGGTTGGACCAACATCGGCAACGACAACACCGGCAACCCGTTCCTGTTCCGCGATAACCAGTACGTCGCCGCGGCGAACCTTTCGTGGCTCAAGGGATCTCACTCGTTCAGGTTTGGCGCCGATTACCTCAACCCGCAGCTCAATCACTTCCAGCCGCAGGGCGGAGCTTTTCAAACGGTGCGCGGAAGTTTTGGTTTCAGCGGCACCGCGACAAGACAACAAGGAAACGCAGCCAGTAATGCCGAGAGCCAGCTCTTTCACAGTTGGGCAGACTTCCTGCTGGGACTGCCGGCGCAAGCTGGTAAGGTGGACCAACTGCGCAATCCAAACTCGGTTTGGTGGAAGCAGTATGCACTCTACGCACGCGACCATTGGCAGATCGGACGCCGCGTGACGTTGACTTATGGTCTGCGCTGGGAGCTGTTTGGTGTGCCGAGAAAAGATCACACCGGCATCAACCTTTTCGATCCCGATACCGGAAAAGTTTTCACGGGTGGGCTGAGCGGAGTGCCATTCGACAGCGGCGCCGACTCGGGAACGGGTCAGTTCCTGCCGCGCGTCGGAATCGCATTTCGTTGGAACGACAAGACAGTGCTGCGCGGCGGTTACGGCCAGTCCGCAGATCCGAGGCCGTTTCAGGATGTAAGAAATGCATTTCCGATCGCGAACATCTGGTCCATGCCGGCGATTAGTTTCAACGGCACGAACAACGGGTTCATTCCCGTGACCACGCTGCGCCAGGGTTTGATTAACTCGAGCACTCCGCCGGATCTCAGCCAGGGTATCCTTTCGCTTCCTGCAAACACCGGCACAACAACTTTCCCGAAAGAACCTCGGCGCAAGGAAATTCATTCGTTCAACTTCATTATCGAACGCGAGCTGCCGTGGAAGTTTGTCGGGTCGGTCGGTTATGTTGGCACGCGTGCAGTCGATCAGATGGGATTCATCAACATCAACGCAGGACCGCCGGGAACCGGGACCGCTGGTCGTCCACTCAACATCAAGTTTGGACTTCAGGCGGATATAAACTCGATCCAACCGTATGGGACGACTACTTACGACGGGCTCCAGGCGTTGTTCACGCGGCGCTGGGCCAGTTCGCTTTTCGGCACGGCGTATACGTGGTCCAAGACGATCAATTTTGCCGACAACGATCAGGGTCCAAGGATTCAGTATCTTCCAGAGAAGCAACGGAACCGCGGCATAGCGAGCTACGACCGCGAGCATAATCTACAGATGTATGGGGTGTATGATCTGCCGTTCGGAAAGGGTCAGCGAATGGCTCGCGAAGGTTGGGCGAATGCGATCTTCGGTGGCTTCCAGATTAGCGGCGTGGTGAGCATCATGAGCGGGCTGCCGATTTATGTTATTCAAGGTAGTGCGCCGAACTTGCTCGCGGGCGGCAGCGGCCAGGTGCCAAATCAACTCAATTCGTCAATCCGCATTTTGGAGGGAGTAGGCACGACGGCTCAGCGGGGCGCGAGTGCTGGAGTGTGGTTTGACAATACGGTGCTTGGAGTAAACTGCACGTCGAATTGTGCGTGGGCGCCGGAAACGGGCGCGCGTTTTGGATCGGTCGGGCGCAATACGCTGCGTGGCCCCGGCTTCTTTGAGACTGACTTGAGCATCTTCCGCACTGTGAACTTTTCGGAGAACGTGAAGTTGCAGTTTCGCGCCGAAGCGCTCAATGCGACGAATCACGCGAATTTTGCGAATCCGCAGCCGGACATTAATAATGCCACTTTCGGTTTTATCACATCGACGTACGGGCCGAACCAGTCGCGCCAGTGGCGCTTCGGCATGCGGCTTAGTTTCTGAGTTCATGACTGCAAAGAAAACTTATCCACAGATTACGCAGATCGGTTTTTTAATCTGCGTAATCTGTGGAATCTGCGCGACTGCCTACGGGCAAACTACTTCTGATCGCTGGATCGATTATGTTGCCGGGGAGTACGACATCTTTCCCAACGTCACGTACGCGAGGGCAAGCAATGTCGAACTCAAACTCGATCTTTACCTTCCCAAAAACAGAACGCGTCCGAACACGACGCTGATACTTTTTCATGGTGGCGGTTGGGTCGACGGGCAGAAAGAACGCAATGTACTTTTCCTGCTGCCGTACCTCGAGATGGGTTGGTCTGCGGTCAACGTCGAGTATCGCAACGGTCATCAGGCGCCGGCGCCGGCGGCGGTTGAAGACGCTCGCTGCGCTTTACGTTGGCTGACGTATCACGCTAAAGATTACTCACTCGATCCGTCGCGCTTTGTGTTGACGGGAACATCCGCGGGTGGACACTTGTCGCTGATCACAGGCATGTTGCCGGCCGGCAACGTCTTCGATCGGCAATGTGTTATTGAAGGAGGTGATCGTTGGAATACGGCAACTGTTCCGGAACTGAAAGTCGCGGCGATCATCAACTGGTTTGGTATCAGCGACGTTGCGGAGTTGCTCGATGGTCCAAATGCGAAGAACTACGCGCGCGAGTGGTTCGGAAGCATGAGCAACGCCGAGCAACTTGCGAAACAACTTTCACCTGTCAACAACGTGCGTCCCGGTCTGCCGCCGATCATCACCATCCACGGTGAGAACGACGACGTGGCGCCGTACAGCGCTTCGGTTCGTTTGCATGCGTTGTTGGACAAGGCGAAGGTGCCGAACGAACTGGTGACGATCCGCGGCCGCAACCATGGCGGTTTTAATCGTCAGGAGTTGTTGGACAGCTACGCAAAGATCCGCGAGTTTCTTCGTAAACAAGGTCTATTGTGAGCCACGAAAAGGCACATAAGGCACATAAAGAAAAGTTGAATTGGTTTGTTTTGTGCCTTTTGTGCCTTCTTGTGGCTGATGTTAAGGCCGAGACTGGTCATCGTCTCTGGTTACGCTACGAACCGCTCCCGGCGCGCTCGGCCGACATGTACCGGCAGCGCATTAAATCGATCACAGTTTACGGCGATTCAGACACTTTCAAGATCCTCCGCACGGAACTGAAGGTCGGATGCGAAGCATTATTCGGAACACAGTCTATCGTCGGAAATCGCGATGATGCATCGATCGTGGTCGGGCTTCCGCAAACTTCGACCCTGATTCGCAAACTGCGTTGGGAACCGGAGTTGAAGAGTTTTGGACCCGAAGGTTTTCGCATTCGCGCGATCAAAGACGGCGGTCGCCCGGTGATCGTGATCGCTTCCATAACCGATATCGGCGCGCTCTACGGCGCCTTTCATTTCCTGCGCTTGTTGCAAACTGAACAGCCAATCGATCGTTTGCAAATCGATCAAAGCCCGCATTTGAAACTGCGTCTCCTCAATCACTGGGACAATCTCGACGGCAGTATCGAACGGGGTTACGCCGGAAAGTCGCTGTGGAAGTGGAGTGAATTGCCGGACAAGATCAACTTTCGAGTACCCGAGTACGCGCGTGCCAACGCTTCGATCGGCATCAACGGCGCGGTATTGAATAACGTCAACGCTGATTCTAAATTCCTGACGACGGAGTACATCAAGAAGGTCGCGGCGATCGCGAACGTCTTCCGTCCCTACGGAATTCGCGTCTATCTCTCGGCGCGATTTACAGCGCCGATGGAGTTAGACCACTTGCCGACCGCCGATCCGCTTGATCCATCTGTCATCGCATGGTGGAAACGGAAGGCCGGCGAGATCTACAAAGCGATTCCCGACTTCGGCGGATTTCTCGTCAAGGCAAACAGCGAAGGCCAGCCTGGTCCAAGAACTTACCATCGCACGCACGCGGACGGTGCCAACATGCTTGCGGCTGCGGTCGCGTCGCATCATGGTATCGTCATGTGGCGCGCGTTTGTTTACGATCAGAAGCCCGGTTACGACCGTGCCGGCGCGGCTTATGAAAACTTACAGCCGTTCGACGGCAAGTTTGCGCCGAACGTGTTGCTGCAAGTGAAGAATGGTCCGATAGACTTCCAACCGCGCGAGCCGTTTCATCCTCTCTTCGGCGCGATGCCTCACACGCAGGTAATGCCGGAGTTGCAGATCACGCAGGAATATCTTGGCTTCTCGAATCACTTCGTTTTTCTGGCAACGATGTGGCGTGAGTTTCTCGACTCGGATACGTTTGCGCGAGGCGCGGGTTCGACAGTTACTAAAGTAGTCGATGGCAGTTTGTATCGTCAGCGTTTGACTGGTATCGCGGGAGTCGCAAATACAGGTTCGGATCAAAACTGGACCGGACATGACATGTTACAGGCAAACTGGTACGCGTTCGGCCGGCTTGCGTGGAATCCGAATATTTCGGCTGAACAAATCGCGAACGAATGGACGAGGATGACGCTGACGTACGACGCGCATGCAGTGGTAACGATCGTGCGAATGATGCTCGAGTCGCATGAAGCGGTCGTGAATTACATGACGCCGCTCGGCCTTCATCACTTGTTTTGGGGCGGACATCACTATGGACCAGCGCCCTGGTGGGACACGGAAAAGCGCGACGACTGGAACCCGGTCTACTATCACAAGGCGGACGCGTTCGGCATCGGCTTCGATCGCACGAAGATGGGCTCCGACACAGTCAGTCAGTATCATCTGCCGGTGCGCGCGCAATTCGCCGACGTTGATCGTTGTCCGGAAAAGTTTCTGCTGTGGTTTCATCATGTATCGTGGGATCACAAAATGAAGTCGGGCCGGACGTTGTGGGATGAAATGGCGCTGCACTATCAACGTGGTGTCGATTGGGTTAGATCCACTCGTGCAACATGGGCAACGTTGGATCATGCAATCGATACGGAGCGACACGAGGCGATTGCGAAGAAACTCGAGATCCAGGAGCGCGACGCGGTTTGGTGGCGCGATGCGTGTTTGCTCTACTTTCAGACCTTTGCGAAACGGCCGCTGCCGCGTGGAGTCGAACACGCTGCGTATCCGTTGGCGAAATACAAGGCGAAAGCCTTGGAATGGTGAGGTTTTTTAACACGGATTTCACGGATGAGAATTGCGGATTTACGTGCGACGACTGTGACTGTTCCGATTGAGGCGCCGTTGCGTCACGCGAATGGCTGTCACTGGGGGCGGTTCGTGCGCACGATTGTCGAGATCGAGACAGATGAAGGGCTGATCGGGTTAGGCGAGATGGGCGGTGGCGGCGAGTCAGCCGAGGCGGCGTTTCAGGCGCTCAAGTCGTATCTCGTTGGACACGATCCGGCACGACTCGAAGAGTTGCGATTTCTGATCTGCAATCCGACTGCGTCGCTTTACAACAATCGCACTCAGATGTTCGCGGCGATAGAGTTTGCCTGTCTCGATATACTCGGACAAAAGTGGGGCGTGCCGGTTTCGGAAATACTCGGCGGGCGTTTGCGCGAGCGAGTGCGGTTTGCTTCGTACCTCTTCTTTTGTTATCCGAACTCGCAGAGTAAATCTGGCGAGGTCCGCAACGTAGAGCAACTGGTTGAATCGGCGCAGTCGCTGAAGCAGCGTTATGGGTTCACTTCGCACAAGTTGAAAGGTGGCGTGTTTCCGCCTGAATACGAGCTCGAGTGTTATCGTGCGCTTGCGGCAGCGCTGCCGGGCGATCGATTTCGTTTCGATCCGAATGGCGTGTGGTCCACTGAAACCGCGATCTGGTTTGGACAGCAGATTGAAGATCTTCGCAACGACTATCTCGAAGATCCGGTGTTTGGCATGAACGGAATGCGCCGCGTGCGTGAGAAAGTTCGCATGCCGCTCGCGACGAACACCGTCGTTGTGAACTTCGAACAGCTCGCGGCGAACGTTTTAAATACTGCGGTCGATGTGGTGTTACTCGACACGACCTTTTGGGGCGGCATTCGCGCGTGTGTGAAAGCGGCCGCAGTTTGTGAAACGTTTCAACTCGGCGTCGCGGTGCATTCGTCGGGCGAGCTCGGAATTCAACTCGCGACGATGTTGCACCTCGGCGCAGTGATTCCGAACCTGTCGTTCGCCGCTGACGCTCATTATCATCATTTGACGGACGACATCATCGCGGGCGGCAAGTTGAAATACGAAAACGGTAGTATTCCGGTGCCATCGTCGCCGGGCTTGGGTGTTAAGCTGGATCGCGACAAAGTTGCTGAGTATCGCGAGTTGTATCGTCGTTTGGGCTCTTATGCCTACGACCAGGATCCGTTGCGACCGGGTTGGACGCCTACGATACCGAACGAGCGCTGGGCTGATCCGCTCGATGCGCGAGTGCCGGAGATCTTGAATTAACTTATGGTTACCTCGATCGACAACCAGTTGCTTACACGTACCACCGAGCTGCGTGCGCAAGTCGAATTAATCGTGAATTCAACGCCGGTCACGGATGTTCACACGCATCTGTTTCCGCCTGAGTTCAACACGTTCTGCCTGTCCGGTATCGATGAACTGCTGACCTATCACTACCTGACGGCCGAAACATTTCGCTCCGCGCCAGTTTCTTACGACGACTTCTGGCGTATGCCAAAAACGGATCAAGCGGATCTCGTGTGGCAGACATTGTTCGTCGATAACATTCCCACTTCCGAAGCAGCGCGCGGGATCATTTCCGTGCTCGATGTTTTTGGTCTCGACACGCGAGCCGCTAACTTGAAAGAGGCACGCGCGTTCTTCGCCTCGCAGAATTTACGTGAACACATCGATCAGGTTTTCAACATAACCCGCGTAAGCGGTGTCGTGATGACGAACGATCCGCTCGACGAAGCGGAAGGGCAGATCTGGAACAGCGAGGTCGAGTTGGACCATCGTTTCAGGTCCTCGTTGCGACTGGATCGTTTGCTGAACCAGTGGGACCGAGTGCCGGGGAGTGTCGGTGAGCAGCGACGTTTTCTCGAGCAGTGGATCGAGCGGATGCGTCCGGTTTACATGGGCGTTTCGCTACCGGCCAATTTTAAGTTTCCGGCTGAAGACACGCGCGATCGATTGCTGCGCGAAGTGGTGCTGCCCGTAGCGAGAGAGCATGGGCTGGCGGTGACCTTGATGGTTGGTGTGCGTCGTCGCGTGAATCCCAGACTGCGCGAGGCGGGTGACGGTGTCGGTAAAGCGGATGTGACTGCGGTCGAAAGAATGTGTGCTGACTATCCGGACGTAAAGTTTTTGGCGACATTTCTTTCGCGTGAGAATCAGCATGAGTTGTGTGTCGCGGCGCGCAAATTCAACAACCTGATGCCGTTTGGCTGCTGGTGGTTTCTGAATAATCCGTCGATCGTCTCAGAGATCACGCGCGAGCGACTGGAGTTATTGGGAACGAGTTTCATCCCGCAACACTCGGACGCGCGCGTGCTGGAGCAGTTGATCTACAAGTGGAAACACGCGCGCCAGGAGATCGCGGACGCGCTCTGCGACACGTATGAGCAACTATTGCTCAGCGGACGCGCAGTTACGGCCGACGAGATCTCGCGCGATGTGACTCGCATGTTTTCCGGGAATTCACGGGAGTGGCTTGGATGAAGTCGGTACAGACCTCATCCAAGAGTGACTCCTGATTAAATATTTCTCAAAAGAGGACGTCTGCTTGACTAAAAAAAGAATCGTTGGGCTTATTGTCATCTCAGCATTCTGTTTGCCCGTTGCGCACATGAATTCACAGGACAATCGTCCGGATTACAAGAACCCACGCTTGCCGGTCGAGCGACGCGTCGCGGATCTTCTCTCGCGCATGACGCTCGAAGAGAAAGTCGCGCAGCTAACGTGTCTTTGGGGTAATCGACCGCAAGTCAATCCGCAAACCGATTTTGCAACCGATCGCGGTGACTTCTCTCCGGCCAAAGCGGCGGAAGTGATGAAGTACGGCATCGGCCAAATCGCGCGACAAAGAGAACGCAAAGATCCGCGCGCGGGCGCGAAGTTTGCCAACGACGTTCAGAAGTGGTTGCTTGAAAACACGCGGCTCGGTATTCCCGCGATCCTGCACGACGAGATCCTTCACGGTCACATGGCGAAGGGCAGCACCAGCTTTCCCCAACCGATCGCCCTCGCCACCACGTGGGATCCGGAGTTCATCACCAAAGTCTTTACCGCCGGCGCTCTCGAGACACGCGCGCGAGGCAGCCAACAGGTGCTTGGTCCAAACCTCGATCTCGCGCGTGATGCGCGTTGGGGCCGCACGGAAGAAACGTACGGCGAAGACCCTTACCTGACTTCGCGCATGGCGGTGGCGATCGTGAAAGCATTGCAGGGACCTGGACCAGGCGTTGACGAAAACCACGTCATCGCCACTGCGAAACACTTCGCCGCGCACGGCCAACCCGAGAGCGGAACCAACATCGCTCCCGTAAACTTTTCCGAACGCACACTGCGCGAATATTTCCTGCCGAGCTTCAAGGCCGCGGTGACTGAAGCCGGTATCATGAGTGTGATGCCTTCGTACAACGAGATCGACGGCGTGCCGTCACACGCAAACAGGTGGTTGCTGCAAAAGGTTCTGCGCGAGGAGTGGGGATTTGACGGTCACGTCGTGTCGGATTACTACGCGATTCCGCAGATGATGGATCTGCATCACCTTACGGCAGATAAAGCGATGACTGCAAAACTCGCGATCGAAGCGGGAGTCGACACGGAGCTTCCCGATCCCGATTCGTTTCCGCTGCTCGTGCAGTTAGTGAGAGAAGGTCAGGTTTCGGAAGCCGCGATCGATCGCGCAGTTGCGCGAAATCTGCGCGCAAAGTTTCTGCTGGGCTTGTTTGAAAATCCTTATGTCGACGTCGAACGCGCAGCGCGCGTGACGAATTCGGCTGAGCACCGGGCGCTCGCGGCTGAAGCAGCACGAAGATCGATCACGCTCTTGAAAAATGAAAACAACTTGCTGCCGTTGAACCTGAGTGCGTTGAAGTCGATCGCGGTGATTGGTCCAAACGCGGCGCAGGTGCATCTCGGAGGTTACAGCGACGAACCCGGACGTGGTGTCAGTGTGCTTCAGGGAATAAAAGACAAGGTTCGTGATCGTGTGAAAGTCAGTTATGCCGAGGGTTGCAAGATAACGAAAGAGGGTGGCGTGTGGTTCGCCGATACTGCTCATCTGAGCGATCCGGCGGAAGATCAGAAGTTGATTGCCGAAGCGGTGCACGTGACGAAGGGGGCTGACGTGGCGCTGCTTGTTCTCGGCGGCAACGAGGACACGAACAAGGAAGGTTGGGCGGACACGCATCTCGGCGATCGCGATAGTCTCGATCTCGTCGGACGCCAGAACGATCTCGTGAAAGCGGTGCTCGAAACAGGCAAGCCGGTGGTTGTTCTGTTAATTAATAGTGGTCCACTCTCGATCAACTACATCGCCGAGAACGTCCCTGCAATTCTTGAAGGTTTTTATTTAGGGCAGGAGACGGGCGTCGGGGTTGCTGATGTTCTGTTTGGTGATTACAACCCGGCCGGCAAGTTGACGATCAGTTTCCCGCGTTCGGTGGGCCAACTGCCGCTTTACTACAACCGTAAACCGACTGCGCGTCGTGGGTATCTCTTCGCAAACAAGGAGCCACTGTTTCCATTCGGGTTTGGGCTCAGCTACACGACGTTTTCTTATTCGAATCTGAAAATTAATCCGGCGCGGATCGGCGTTGCCGGCGATACCAAAGTGAGTGTTACTGTCACTAACACCGGCAAGCGCGCAGGTGATGAGATTGTGCAACTTTACATTCGCGATCTGGTGAGCTCCGTCACGCGGCCCATCATGGAACTGAAGGATTTCAGACGCATCTCGCTCGCGGCGGGTGAGAGCAAGACGGTTGAATTTTTGATCACGCCCGACAAGCTGTCGTTTCTCGACCTCAACATGAAGAGCGTGGTCGAGCCGGGATGGTTCGACATCATGGTCGGAACGAGTTCGGTAAAGTATGAAACAGTTAAGCTCGAAGTCGTCGCTAAGTAGGCCACCAAAACGGCCACAAAAAGGCGCAAAAAGGCACAAAAAGTGTTATGTGATTTTTGTGCTTCTTTGCGGCTTGGCAATCTGCTTTCCGGTGGTAGCACAGCAGAGAGTTCTAAAAGATGTTTTCAAAAACGACTTTATGATCGGCGCCGCACTGAACCGCCGCCAGATCTTCGAAGAAGATACGCGCGGCGCCGCGATCGTGCGCACGCACTTCAATTCGATCACGCCGGAAAACATCTTGAAGTGGGCGTTGGTTCATCCCGACCCAAACCGTTACGATTTCGCAGCTCCCGATCGCTTTGTCGAGTTTGGCGAAAAGCACGGCATGTTCATCGTGGGCCATACGCTCGTGTGGCATAACCAAACACCGCGCTGGGTCTTCCAGGACGAAAAGGGAAACCCGGTCGATCGCGAGACTTTGTTGAATCGCATGCGCGAGCACATCATCAAAGTCGTAGGACGTTACAAGGGCCGGATCAAAGGCTGGGACGTGGTCAACGAAGCTCTTAATCAGGACGGCACGATGCGCCAGTCGCCCTGGTTCAAGATCATCGGCGAGGATTACCTCGTCAAAGCTTTTCAGTTTGCGCACGAAGCAGATCCGAGCGCTCAGCTCTATTACAACGACTACGATCTCGAGTTGCCCGCGAAGCGTGCCGGTGGTGTTGAGTTGATAAAGAAGCTGAAAGCTGCGGGCGTTCCGATCTCCGGTGTCGGTTTGCAGAATCATAACCAGATGGACTGGCCTTCAATCGCGGATGAAGATGCGACTATCACCGCATTCGAAAATCTCGGAGTCAAGATTCACATCACCGAGCTCGACGTCGACGTGCTTCCTCGCACAACAAAGCCGGGTGCAGATTATGCAGTGGACGTGGAGGTCACACCGCAGCTCAATCCGTACGTTGATCGCTTGCCTGACGCGCAGCAGCTTGCACTCGCAAAGCGTTACGCGGAGTTGTTTCAGGTCTATTTAAAACATCGCGACGCGATCGATCGCGTTACCTTCTGGGGCGTCGGAGACGGCGATTCGTGGCTCAACAATTGGCCCATGAAAGGCCGCACGAATTATCCGTTGCTGTTCGATCGTCTCGGGCGACCCAAGCCCGCGTTGAGGGCTGTCATAATGTTGAAGAGCGGTGGTTTATTTTCGGCAGAGGAGCCACCAGAATTTCTTTTTGAGCCTTTTGTGCCTTATTGTGGCTAAAAAATACGTGAGGAATGACATGGGAAATTATCAACCGAAACCGGAGCATAAGTTCACCTTTGGGCTATGGACTGTCGGCAATCGTGGACGCGATCCGTTTGGTGATGCGACGCGCGCGAGTGTGAGTCCGGTGACGATCGTCAAACGTTTGAGCGAGCTCGGTGCTTACGGCGTGAATTTGCACGACAACGATCTCGTGCCGATCGACGCCAGCCCATCTGACCGCGATCGCATCGTGCGCGAGTTTAAGCAGGCGCTCGACGACACCGGAATGAAGGTGCCGATGGCAACTACGAATCTCTTTTACGAGCCGGTTTTCAAGGATGGTGCTTTCACTTCGAGCGATCCGCGCGTGCGGTTGTACGCGTTGCAAAAGACGATGCGCTCGATGGATCTCGGTGCGGAACTGGGTGCGAAGATCTACGTCTTCTGGGGTGGTCGCGAAGGCGCTGAAGTTGATGCTGCCAAGGATCCGCGCGAAGCGTTGAAGTGGAATCGCGAAGCGCTCAACTTCCTTTGCGAGTATTCAATCGATCAAGGTTACGGCTATCGCTTTGCGCTCGAGGCTAAACCGAACGAGCCGCGCGGCGATATTTATTTACCGACAACTGGCGCGATGCTTGGTTTCATCGCGACGCTCGACCATGCGGAAATGGTTGGTGTGAATCCTGAAGTCGGTCACGAGCAGATGTCGGGATTGAACTTCTATCACGTTGTGGCGCAGGCGATCGAAGCGGGCAAACTCTTTCACATCGATCTGAATGATCAAAAAGGTCCGCGATTTGATCAGGATCTGCGGTTTGGTTCGGAGTCGATCAAGAACTTGTTCTTTTTGGTGCGACTGCTGGAGAGTTCTTACGATGGACCACGGCATTTCGATGCGCATTCTTATCGCAGTGAAGACGAGGAAGGTGTGTGGGCGTTCGCGGCCGGTTGCATGCGCAACTACCTGATTTTGAAGGAGAAGGCGCGGCAGTTCGATGAGGATCGTGAGGTGCAATCGTTGCTTGCTGAGATAAGCAACGTTGGACCGGTCGAGCCGCTGGGAAGGTATAGTGCGGAGACGGCGAAAAAGGTGAAGGAGATGTCGCTCGATCGGGTTGAGTTAGCACGCAAGTCTCTGCCGTATGAGCGTTTGGACCAGCTCACTGTCGACATTCTCTTCGGGGTCCGTTAGGCGTGGATAAAAAGTTTCACGCAACGGCGCAGCGGCGCAGCGAAGCTCGTAAAGGAATCGCGTCTCTTTATAAATCCGGTTTTCGTTGCGCCATTGCGCCGTTGCGTGAGAAATATTTCCACCTTCTGGTCGTCTTACTGGCACTCGTTTTCCTCAGTCCTGCGCATACGCAAACCATACCGCCGTACAAAAACCCGAGCCTCCCACTCGAAACGCGCGTCAACGATCTCGTCTCGCGCATGACGCTCGAAGAAAAAGTCCGGCAGATGCAGAACAGCGCGCCTGCGATCCCCCGTCTCGACATTCCCCCCTACGACTGGTGGAACGAAGCACTGCACGGCGTGGCGCGCGCGGGTTACGCCACCGTGTTCCCGCAAGCCATCGGGCTCGCCGCGACCTGGGACACGAAGTTGATGCACGAAGTCGCTGACGTCATCTCGACTGAAGCGCGCGCGAAGCACCACGAGTTTGTTCGTCAGAATAAATACGCTCGCTACGAGGGACTCACGTTCTGGAGTCCAAACATAAACATCTTTCGCGATCCGCGCTGGGGACGCGGTCAGGAAACTTATGGCGAAGATCCTTATCTCACCGCACGACTCGGCGTCGAGTTCGTGAAGGGACTACAAGGCAACGACCCTCGCTACTTCAAAGTGATCGCGACACCGAAGCATTACGCAGTTCACAGTGGCCCGGAACCTGAACGTCACGGCTTCGACGCCAAAGCGTACGAACGCGATCTGCGCGAGACGTATCTGCCTGCCTTCCGCGCTACGATCGTCGAAGGCAAGGCTTATTCGGTGATGTGTGCCTACAACCGCACGAACGACGAACCGTGTTGCGCGAACAAGAAGTTGATGACTGACATTTTGCGTGGCGAGTGGGGCTTCAGCGGTTACGTTGTTTCTGACTGCGGCGCGATCAGAGACATCTGGGAAGGGCACAAGTTTGTTAAGAGCGAAGCTGAAGCGTCCGCGCTCGCGGTTCGCGCCGGAACCGATCTGACGTGTGGCAATGAATATGTGACATTGCTTGACGCGGTGAAGAAAGGATTGATCACTGAAGCTGAGATCGATACATCGCTGAAACGACTGATGACCGCGCGGTTTCGTCTCGGCATGTTCGATCCACCGGAGATGGTTCAATACGCGCGCATTCCGTTTTCACAAAACGACACGCCCGAACATCGCCAACTCGCGTTGCAAAGCGCACGTGAGTCGATCGTGCTTTTGAAGAATGCGAGCCGCACGTTACCGCTACCAAAGAATCTGAAAAGCATCGCGGTGATTGGTCCAAATGCTGATGCACCGGAAGTGTTGTGGGGTAATTACAACGGCCGGCCGTCGCGCTTGATCACGCCGCTTGCAGGAATCCAACACGCCGTTTCGCCAAATACGAAAGTCGTTTACGCACCTGGTTCGGTACTCGCAGGCGAGTCTCCCGAGGCGGAGAAAATGATCGACGAAGCTGTTAAAGCTAGCACAGAAACAGATGCAACAGTTTTGGTGCTGGGGATTTCCGCGCGGCTTGAAGGCGAAGAAATGAAGGTAGACCTTCCTGGGTTTCGCGGCGGTGATCGAACCGATCTCTCGTTGCCCCGACCTCAGGAAGCGTTGTTGCAAGCCGTAGTCGCTACCGGCAAGCCGGTCGTGATCGTGTTGCTCAGCGGCAGTGCGCTCGCAGTGAATTGGGCCAACGATCATGCGCCGGCGATTTTGCAGGCGTGGTATCCGGGTGGTGAAGGCGGCACTGCGATCGCGGACGTGTTGTTCGGCGATTACAACCCTGCGGGACGTTTGCCCGTGACGTTTTACAAATCGGTGGACCAGTTGCCGCCGTTCACTGACTACAGTATGCAGGGCCGCACGTATCGTTATTTCAAAGGCGAGCCGCTTTATCCGTTTGGGTACGGGTTGAGTTATACGAGCTTTGCGTACAGCAACCTGCGAGTTAAGTCGGTGAAAGTTGGCGAGCCGGCAAAAGTCACTGTTGACGTGATGAACGCAGGCGAACGCGAAGGCGACGAGGTGGTCCAACTCTATCTCACCGACGTCGCAGCATCGTCCCCCGTGCCGATCCGGACACTCGTCGGATTCGAACGCATTTCGCTTCAACCGCGCGAAAAGCGCACCGTGACATTCATGATCACGCCGCGACAAATGTCGCTGATCGATAACAACGACAAGCGCGTCATCGAACCCGGCGAATTCGCGATCAGCATTGGCGGTGGCCAGCAAGGCTTGCGCGGCCGTTTTGCGGTTTCGGGAAAAAAGCCGCAGATTTACGCGGAATAACGCGGATTACAATCAAAACTACAGATGAGGCAGCCCATGCGGATTTTTCTCCTGATGATCCTTTTTATTCCTGTGGCCGTGCACGCACAGGTGCTCGGCGATCCGGCTGATGTCAGCCAGGATTTTCAAAAGATGGAGAACGTTTACTTCATCGGTAGTCGCGTGACCGCGTTCGACACGGCAACCGGCCAGGGCACGCTGCAATGGGATCGTTACTGGCGCAACACAACCCTCTCGTTCAACAAGATCGACGTCGGTTTCATGCGCGGTCGCGCGACTGAGTTTCCCGGCACTGAGTACGATCAAGATCCCGCACTGCCGTTTGCAGTCACGTTCGTGAGTCCGCGCACAGTGCGTTTGCGTTTCTCAACTCGCGCCGTACCGCTGAGTGACGGTCAATCACTGATGCTTGCCGGGCCAGTGCCGAAAGACAACTCGTGGCGAGTCGAACAGAACGATCGCGAGATCATTTACACCGGTGCGCACGGCAAAGTGCGAATCATCAAACAACCCTGGCACATCGAGATCTACGACGAGCATGGCCGTTTGTTAACACGCACGCAGAACATCGGCGATCCAGCGACCTTCATCACTCCGATCCCATTTTCCTTCGTGAGGCGCTCGAGCGATCTCTCGCGGCGCATCGCCGCGACGTTTGAGCTGCAGCACGACGAAAAGATCTTCGGTTGCGGTGAATCGTTTACGCGCTTCAACAAGCGCGGGCAACATGTGCTCGTCTCGACGCGCGACGGCATGGGCACGCAGAACGAGTACATGTACAAACCCATTCCGTTCTTTTTGAGCAGCAACGGTTACGGCATGTTCGTGCATACGAGTGCACCGCTAACCTTCGACATCGGCAAGTACTACGACGCGCACAACGTCATCTATTCAGGCGACGAGAACCTCGATCTCTTCGTCTTTCTTGGCGAACCAAAAGACATTCTTTCCGAGTACACAGCGCTGACAGGTCGCAGTCCGGTGCCGCCGCTTTGGTCATTCGGTTTCTGGATGAGCCGCATCACTTACAACTCCGAAGAACAGGTGCGCAACGTGGCCCAACAACTCAGAGCGCACCAGGTTCCCAGCGACGTTATCCATCTCGATACCGGTTGGTTCGAAACTGACTGGCGCAGCGATTATCGTTTCTCGACGTCGCGTTTTCGCGATCCGGCGAAGATGATTGCGGATCTGAAGCAGCAGGGTTTTCACATCAGTCTCTGGCAATACACTTACTTCACGAGCAAAAACGATCTGTGGAAAGAGATGGTCGACAAGGGTTACGAGGTGAAGAATGAAGGCGGGCAACTTCCGTTCGAGGATGCGACACTCGACGTGAGTAATCCTGAAGCCGTGAAGTGGTACCAGGGCAAACTCCGCGACCTGCTGAAGCTTGGCGTGGGTGCGATCAAAGTCGACTTCGGCGAGGGCGCACCGCTGAATGGGCAGTACGCATCTGGTATGAGCGGTTGGTTCGAACACAATCTTTATCCGTTGCGTTACAACAAGGCGGTGGCTGAAGTCACTAAAGAAGTGACTGGTGAGAACGTGATTTGGGCGCGCAGTGCGTGGGCCGGCAGTCAACGTTATCCGTTGCACTGGGGCGGCGACGCGGAGAATACAGACTCTGCGATGGCGGGTGAGTTGCGCGGCGGTCTTTCGTTGGGATTGTCGGGCTTCACTTACTGGAGTCACGACGTCGGTGGGTTTGTGCAAAAGGCGCCGCGTGATCTTTATCGTCGCTGGCTGGCGTGGGGAGTTTTAACTTCGCACACGCGCGCGCACGGCGCGCCACCGCGCGAGCCGTGGGAATACGACGACGAGTTGACGAAGGATTTTCAGCGCGCTTTAGGTCTGCGATATTCGTTGATGCCGTACATCTACGCGCAGGCGAAGGACTCGTCTGCGCGCGGTTTCCCGATGGTGCGGCCGTTGTTTTTCGAGTATCCGAACGATCCGGGATCATGGACCATCGACGATGAGTACATGTTTGGATCGGATTTGCTGGTAGCGCCGATGTTCGCAAGCGGCGAGCAGCGCAAAGTTTACCTGCCGCCGGGAACGTGGATCGATTATCAGAGCGGGCGAGTCTATGAAGGTGCGAAATGGCACGACATCATGTTGGGCCAGATTCCGGTTGTGTTGCTCGTCAGGAATCACTCGGTGTTGCCGCACATCAAAGTCGCGCAGAGCACGAAAGACATGGACTGGGACAACGTTGAGTTGCGCGTCTTCAGCACCGACAGCGCAGCGGTGACCGGACTCTTCACGCGCCCCGACGCTCCGGTGCAAACGTTGTCGCTTGCCCCGCGCGGACGTGACTTTGCGTTGCGCGAAGATCCGCAGGCCGGAAAAGTAAAGTGGAAAGTTAACGTGCAACCTCTCACTCGATAAAGGTTTTATCCACAGATTACGCAGATTACACAGAAAAATCTGTGTAATCTGTGGATGGTTTTATGAGGATAACTCGTCGTGAGTTTTTATCAGCTTCGGGCCTTGCTGCGGCGAGTCTTTCGCTCGCGAAAGCATTTCCAACTACAACTGATGAATCTCTCGTTCTGTGGTACGACAAGCCAGCGAGTGAATGGACTGAAGCACTGCCCATCGGTAACGGGCGCCTGGGAGCGATGATCTTCGGCGGTCCAGCAAGCGAACGACTCCAGCTAAACGAAGACACCCTCTACGCCGGTTCACCTTACGATCCGAACAATCCCGAAGCATTACAAGCCCTGCCCGAAGCGCGTCGACTGATCTTCGAAGGCAAGTACAAAGAAGCTCACGATCTGGTTGGCGCGAAGATGATGGCCCAACCGATCAAGCAGATGCCGTATGAACCGGTCGGTGATCTCAAAATCTCATTCCCCGATCACGAGAACATCAGTAACTATCGCCGGCAACTCGATCTCAACACCGCCATCGCTACGACGACGTACGAGATCGGCGCAACCACTTTCAAGCGAGAAATATTTGCAAGTCCGGTGGACCAGGTCATTGTCGTCTGTCTCATCGCGGACCGGAAGCGGCAGTTGAACTTCGCGGTGACGTTCGAGACGCCACAAAAAGCAACAATATCGACTGAAGGCGAGGACACGCTCGTCCTGAGTGGTGTAAATGGAGATTCATCGGGCATCAAAGGCGGCCTGAAGTTTGAGGCGCGTGCGTTGGTCCAGGTACAGGGCGGGCAAACGGTTGCCGAAAAGGAAAGAATCGTCGTCAGTAATGCATATGCCGCATTGCTGTTCATTGGCGCTGCAACCAGTTACCGCAGTTACAAAGACACCAGCGGCAATCCGACTGAGATCGTCAGCGAACAAGTAAAGCTGGCCAGCCAGAAAACGTTTTTCAGCATGCGTGCGGCGCACGTGCGCGAACATCAACGACTGTTTCATCGCGTCAACTTGGATCTCGGAAGAACGAGCGCAGCAGATCTGCCGACAGATCAGCGTCCGGCGCAGTTTCTGCAAGGTCGCGATCCGCATCTCGCGACGCTCTATTTTCAGTACGGCCGTTACTTGTTGATCTCATCGTCGCGTCCCGGCACACAGCCTGCCAACTTGCAAGGGATTTGGAACTATTTGATGACGCCGCCATGGGAAAGCAAGTACACCATCAACATCAACACCGAGATGAACTACTGGCCCGCCGAGACTGCGAATCTTTCCGAGTGTCACGAGCCGTTGCTGCGCATGGTGTCGGAGCTGGTCGAGAACGGCGCGCGCACGGCGCGTGTTCAATACGGCGCGCGAGGTTGGGTCTGTCATCACAACACCGATCTATGGCGACAAACGGCGCCGATCGATGGACCACTCTGGGGCTTCTGGCCTACCGGTGGCGCGTGGCTCTGCACTCACCTCTGGCAGCATTATCTATTCACCAACGATCAAAAATTTCTAGCGCGCGCGTATCCGACCATGAAAGGCGCGGCGGAGTTTTTTCTTGACACGTTGGTTGAAGAGCCACGATATAAGTGGCTGGTTACGTGCCCGTCGATCTCGCCGGAGAATAAACATCCCGCTGATGTCGCGATCTGTGCTGGTCCAACAATGGACACGCAGATCATTCGCGATCTGTTCGATCAATGCGTGCGGACAACGGAGATTCTCAACGTCGATAAGGAATTCGCTGCGAGCCTCACCGCCGCGCGAGAACATTTAGCGCCGATGCAGATCGGTAAGGCGGGTCAGTTACAGGAATGGCTCGACGATTGGGATCTCGAGGCGCCCGAACGTCAGCACCGTCACGTCTCGCATCTTTATGGCCTTTTCCCGAGCAACCAGATCACGCAAGCCACGCCGGATCTCTTCGCGGCCGCGAGAAAGACACTCGACTTGCGCGGTGACGTCGGCACGGGCTGGAGCCTCGCGTGGAAGATCAACTTCTGGGCGAGGCTGCGAGATGGTGATCGCGCCTACGTGTTACTACAGAAAGCGCTGACGCCCGTTTACACGAAAGAGTTTGGCGGCGGCGGTGGCGTCTATCGCAACTTGTTTGACG
>DATEWS010000493.1:0-6651 GCA_035257785.1 Pyrinomonadaceae bacterium | reverse complement strand
CTTGCCCCCGCTCTTTGAACAGCGGGCGCAAGCCCCTCTTCCTGACTTGTTCTTCTTTTCAGGATTAATCCGATCGTGGACACCAGCATTACGGTTCCACTCCCTTGATTTCAATTTCGTGGTCCAACTTGCGTCCGTCGGACAAAGTGACGTGAACAGTGATGTTCCAATCTCCAGCCATCGAGAGTTCCATCACCGATTGATAGCGTCCTGGCTGTAACTCTTTCGCTTCCGCAAACACCGGAGACATTCCGGCGTGCGACATGTTTCCTTCAAGCGCGAGGTGAGCTCCGGCAACAGGAACGCCTGAAGTCTCCGTAACATTGAGCGTGATCGTCACTTTTCCAACGCGAGGCGGTTGGGGAGAAATCTCATGCGCGAAGGTGAGGTCACCCGTCTTCCCGAGTTGTTTCCTGCAAGCCTGCGTAAACACAAAGCAGGCACAAAGGATCAGGCAACAACAGCCGGCAGCGGCTCGTGACGAAGCGAGCAGGTACACGCGGCGACTTCTTCTCCCTTTGGCGGAAACAAGTGATAGTACATGCCGATGATCATCGGAATGAACACGATCGCGTTGTAGAAGAGATGTAATTCGATGCGAAACTTCGGAAACAGCAGTTGCACAAAACTGATCGGAACGGGCGAGCCAAACCAGTAATGATGTGTGACAGCCTGCCACTGCAAAACCGCGTGTTCGATGTGATGCCAAAACTGGATCACGAGCGCCACTGTCCACCACTTACGCGACGTGCCAGTAAAACCTTTTCGCAGCGTCCAGATACCGATGAGCATCACGATCGCGTAACCGTAGTGCATCAACTCTGAGCTCACCAGCCAAGGAAAAAATAGACCGAGCACGCCGCCTGCCTGGGGTCGTGGCCAGCCGAGCACGTAAACCTGATACGCCTGCGCGAGATGCTCGGCCCAGTGTGCAAGTACGACGACCATGAGTAGGTTAAGCGCGCGTTTATGCCAAACGCTGTTCAGCTTTTCGTGAAAACTGACGTCGGCGGATCCTACCCGCGTGTGATGTGCAGCTACTGACATCCGGATATTCCTTTGTTGACTTTGAGTACGGACCGAAACGGCGTAAGTCTAACGCAATCACTCCTGCTTTATCCACAGATTACGCAGATTATTTGAAGGAATCTGTGTAATCTGTGGATGAAAATCAGCGAGACGTACTTGTGAGGGCGACGCCTGCGTCGATGCGGAAGGGTACATCTCCCGAGATGTTCACTGACATTCGGATCACCTGACGTGCAATGTCTTTATTCACGAGTGTCGGGAAACGGGCACGAACGAGCGCCGCTTCGCCCGCCACTAACGGCGTCGCCATCGATGTCCCGCTCCACGTTGCGTACAAACCATTAGGAACCGTGCTCAGAATCGCTTGACCAGGTGCCGCCACCTGGACCCACGAACCTCTGCTTGAAAACGAAGCGAGCTTGTCATCGGAAGTAGTCGCAGCAACAGCGATCAGTCCATCAACATTTTCCGCCGCCGGATATTGCCTCGTGTCGTTGCCGCCGTTTCCAGCCGCCGCAACGACCACGAGATACGGATTCACGGCGATCGGAAAATCCTGATCCTCACCCGCATCGCCGCCACACGCTTTTTCCAGCAGATTACCGATCAGCCTCGTTTCTCTGAGCGTGGACAGACTCATACTAATCACGTCGGCGCCGTCGGCGGTTTTTGGATCACCGTCCGGATTGACTGCAAAAGCAAGCGCCTCGGCGAGTACCCAAATGTTTCCCATGCCGCGTTTATCGAGCACTCGGATGGGAATGATCTTCGCATCGGGTGCGACGAGTGAAACCAAACCGGCGACATGCGTGCCATGCCCGTATGGACCAGTCTGCTGGTCGCCGACCTCGCTCGGGTCGTTATCGTTGTCGACGAAATCCCAACCCGGCAAGAGATGTCCGGCGAGTGCCGGATGTTTTGCATCGACGCCGGTGTCGAGCACCGCGATTTTGATTGGACCATTTGGTCCAACACCGGTGTTGATCTGTAGGGCAGTTGACAGGTGTATCTTCTGCGGCGCCCATTGCGCGACAAACTTTCCGTAATCGCCGCCGACACTCCAGGTGTTACCGACGCTCCACGTGTTGCCGCCACCTTCCGGTGGTTTGGCCACGTAGTTCGGTTCAACAAAGACAACGCGCGAATCACGCGACAACACGTCGACGCGATCTTTAACGGAGCCGTTGTCAGTCATTCGCAGCCGGTAGATTGGCCGCGTGCCAAACTGGTCGAGCGGAGTCGGACTGAGTGAATATTGCGCGGCAAGCGTCGGGAGATCGCTCGCTTTAGTAAGTTTTACGACGACTTCGCCGGGGACAAACTCGTCGCTTCCGTCGGCATACGCGACGTCATTCTTCGCCCCGCCCACGAGGAGACACACGAGCAGCAGCAACAACGCAAAAAGGGTCAGAGATCTACGCACAGGACGAACCTCTTTCTGAGTGGCGTGTTCTGACGGGGGATGTTCCGACGGATAAAATAACCAAAATCCGTCTCGATCACCAGTCGCTTGGATTGGTTTCACGCAAAGGCGCAAAGGAAGACGCGCAGGTACAAAGAAGACTTTGCGGCTTTGCGTGAAACTGCCTTTAATCACCAGCGGCCGACCACCACAAACGGTGACCAGAAAAACGGATGGGGTCGTTGTTCCAACAATTTCACCTGCGCGGACCGAAGCGCTGTGGCCGGCGACTTCTTCTGCGCAAGCTCTTTGTAGAACGTCGTCATCAACTCGGACGTCGCCTCGTCATCGATGGTCCACAAACTTAACATCACTGTGGGCGATCCGGCTGACAAGAAGCCGCGCGTCAAGCCGAGCAACTCGTCTCCGGGCGCCACTTCATTTATTCCGGTTTCACACGCACTGAGAGTGACGAGTCCGCAATTCAACTGTAACCCGTAAGCATCGCGCGCGGTGAACCAGCCATCACTCAGCTTGACGCCGGAAAACAACGGATTGTCAGAACGAAACTGCGCGTGACACGCAAGATGAAGCACATCAACGGCGCCCGACTGAAGACGCAACATTTCAGTAGTCGCCGCATCGTTCGCGTATCGCTTCACATTCGAGAACACGTGGTCCAACGCCTGAAGTTCCTCGTCGACGCGCGGAATTTGTTCATCAGCCACGCCCATCAACAACGCGGTTCGGAAATCCGGTTTTGGACGATCGAGACATTGCAGCAACACGACCGCACTAGGCGCGAAAGAAACTTCCCTGCGCTCGATGAGATAACTATCACCATCGTGCAAAGCCTGAAACGGCAGGTAGTGAAGCGCGCGATGCGGCACGATTACTAGCTGTCGGGCACCAATCTTCGGCTCGATGCCGCGCAACAGTCGATCGTAAAGCGAACACAAGTGTTTCCGTGTGCGTTCCGTAAGTGCGGGCAAGTGATTGCGGACCTGCGTCGATCCATACCGCAGCGTGTCGATCTGGAAACGACAGCGCTCGATTTCCGCCACTACATCAGCTTCGCTTCCCAAACCGCGAACAACTTCAACACTCTCGCCGGTCACTAAAAACGCGATTAACTCATCGTCGATGGTTGTGTACTCAACGAGCGCGCGCTCAGTGCCGAGCGCGGATTGAAGTTTAGTAATCGAGAAGAGATCGTGAGTTGTATGATTACCTGTCGCGCCACGGTGTTGAAGCTGCCGTGTGATCTCGAGCAACTTGCCCTCGCGTTCGACCAGCTCTCGTTCCAGTTCTGAATTGTTCTCCTGAATCGGAACGGCACCTCGAATCGAGCGGTGCATCTGGTTGTAAAGATAGTTCAGTTCTTCGCGCAGCTTCCCCATTTGCGCGTACAGATGCGCCTCAAAATCATCGCGCGCGTGAGTGGAAAGTGTGATCCGCCCTGCAAGTACATCGGCCAGGACTCGCGAGCGGGCGCGTTCGACAAATCCCAACGCCTCAACCGCACGAGCGTCACCTTCCCGCAAACAAAGCTTCGCCAACTCTTGATATGGAGACATTCGATTCGCGAAGAACGCTGTGCGAAACTCCTCGCCTGGTATCGGCGCGCGCAACTCTTCCGTCAGTTCGATCGCCTTCTTGAAATACTCTTCCGCGAGTTGCGCATCTCCCTCCACCAATGCCACGGCGCCAAGCGAACTAAAACATCGCTCCGCGATCTGCGGTTGTCCGTGCTGCTCGGCGTCGAGCAAAGTTTGCGCGAGCATCTCACGCGCTGGTCCAGGCTTTCCCAACGCTCGGTCACATTCACCGCGCAACCAGCGGGCCAGCAGCAAACGCTGCCAACTTCCCGACACTAACAGCGCCGGCTCCGCTTTGCTCGCCATCATGCGCGCGCCTTCAAACCTTCCTTCTCGATAAAGAAGCTGTGCGTGCGTCAACTCAACAAGCGCGGCGCCAACCGGATTCTTCTCCGCTGCGTAAAGTTTTTGCGCCTGGTCCAACCATCGCTGCGCTTCCTTAGTACGGCCCAGCAACATCAAGGCACGCCCACCGTACGCCTGTGCGCGCGCTTCTTCGGCACGCATTCCATGTTGCGCAAACACCGGAATCACTCGTTCGTAGATCGCGAGTGCTTCCGGCGCAAGATTGAGTTCGAGATATGTGTCGGCGATCTCGTGCTCCGCGAGTACGGATTGAATCGTGAGACCGAGTGCTGTGTAGCGTTGTCGCGAACGTTCGAGATAATCGAGCGCGCGATCGTAGCGTCCCTGCAAGAGCGCGAATAAACCGATGTTGCCTTCGGTTCCCGCGAGCGTCACTGGCTGTCCGGATGCTTCAGCCTGATGTAAGGCTTGTTCGAAAAGTTCTTCCGCTGATTTGAATTTGTGTAACAGCGCGTGCGTGTTGGCGAGACAATTATTGACCGTCGCGAGCTGTTTCTGATCGTTGAGAGCGGCAAAACGGTCGCGCGCAGCGTTCTGAAAAACTTCCGCATCGTGATAGCGATCGCGACGAAAGTACAGGTTACCGATGTTGTGCTCGATCTTTCCGGCGGCTAGCAAGTCTTTGTATGCGAGAAAGACTTCACGCGCGCGCAGACCGCATTCGATCGCTTCTTCGTAACGCCCCAACATCGAAAGTGCGATCAACTTGCTGACCTGAGTCGCCGCGGCAATATGAATTTTGCCCACACTGAGAAAACGCTGCTCCGAGTCTTCGAGTGCAATAATCGCCGTTTGCATTTCGCCGTCGATGAGCGCACGGAGGCCGGCCGACCACGCGGCGAGCGCTTTGATTTCCTGATTGGGACGAATCGCCGCAAGTAGTTGCAGCGAGGCCGCAGCGCCAAGCGCCTGTGCGGGGTGGGTGCTCCAACCCTCAAGGCAGATGTCCTTTAAATGATAGCCAAGCTCTACATCTGCGAGGGTAGAGTTTTCCCAAAGCAATGTTTCGCGGCTCGCATTGCACGAACTAACAAGCAGGGCCGCAAGTTCCGCATGCTGCATTGTTCGAGTTAATCCTTGAGCTCGAGCTCCGGGATCTCGATTTGAACGTCCGGCATTTTTATTCTGAGCGAATAGTTCCCCAAGGGGATCGCCGGAAGCGTGAATTCACAGACTTCATTGAAGCTCGCCGTCGCCGCTCCGGCGTCACCTGAGATCTCGACCTGGCCGCTAACGCAATCCGCGCGAATAACTTGTCCCGTGACAATGCATTCGTCGTTCTGCACAGTGACGCGTAGATCCAGATCCGTTTCCTGCGCCGAATAGAGTAACTGACGCGAGGTGCTGCGCACTGATCGGATTCCATAAGCCGGACCGGCAAGACGACTATCGAAAGTCAAGATCGCGATGATGTTCCGTAAAGGCGCGCGCCTTGCCGGAGAGAAAATGTTTATCGCGGAGTACAGCACATCACGAGGCGCGTCTTTCGAGGTGTCGCTCTTCATCGTGAGGATTACCTGCTGAAGATGGCGCAGTGTATCGACACAATCAGAGCACGATGAGATATGGGCGACCGCGAGTTCAAGAGTCTCCGACGTCGCGCGACCCTCAACTATATCCGTGAAGGTCTCCAGTGAAATATGTGAAGAGTTAGTCATACTCAACAGAGCCTACCCATTATCAGAAAATACATCTGGGTCCAACTTCTGCAGGATCCGTAGCAATTTGCCCAGGCAGCGCGCCCGTGTCGGGCCGATGCTGCCTTCGGGAATCCCGAGCGAGGCCGCGATTTCGGCGTATGAAGGTGGTTGCCCCTCGTAAAACAGCATTTGCACGAGTTTCTGGCAGCGCTCGTCCAGCATTGCCACTGCCGTGCGAACGCGGTGCTGCTCCTCGAGTACCACCAACTGTTCGTCGGGCAGCGGCATTTCATCGCGTTCGTTTGTCCACTCAGTCGCGTCCAGGTTCTGGCGCGTCCGGGACTGCAATTTGGCAATTGATCGCCAGGTCTTACGGCGCGCAGTAGTAACCAGCCAGGCCTGCAGTCGTTCCGGCTCCTCGATATCGTTCAGTTTTTGAAAGAAAGTGGTAAATACGTCCTGAAAGATCTCAGCCGCCTGATCTTCGTCGAGTCCGGCACGAAGGGGAATGGCGTAAATGAGACGTTGGTAACGTCTTATCAATTTCTCCCAAGCTAGCTGATCTCCACGTCGGCATGCCAATACCAACTGCAGGTCACTGTCATCCATGTTGTAT
>DATEWS010000492.1:0-2845 GCA_035257785.1 Pyrinomonadaceae bacterium | reverse complement strand
CCGTAACTGGCGAGATGATGTAGAAACTTTATCCAGAGATTGCACCGATTCGTGTGTGTAATCTGCGTAATCTGTGGACACGCTTCTTACTTAAGAAAGGACCGAAATCATGAAACTATTAATGAAAGCGACTCTATTGCTGTCAGCAATCGCCATCACGGCTCAAGCGCAGCTGGTTGAACGAAAAACCCTGTCACTCGATGGCGCACACAAAGTCATCGCGGGCGCCGTCGCGTACGCGAAAAAAGTTAACGCGCCGGGCGGCGTCATTGCTGTCGTAGACGACGGCGGCAATCTTATGGCGCTCGAGCGACTCGATGGAACGTTTGCCGCAGGCGCCAACATCTCGATCGGCAAAGCGCGCACGGCAGTTCTCTTCAAGCGTCCGACGAAAGCGTTTGAAGACATCATCAAGAATGGACGCACCGCGATGGTCGCATTACCCGATGCGTACTTCACGCCTCTGCAAGGCGGAATCCCGATCACGATTGATGGACAGATTGTCGGCGGCGTCGGTGTGAGTGGCGCAGCAAGTGCGGCGCAGGATGAAGAGCTCGCGATGGCCGGTGCCGGCGTGTTTACTGCCGCTGATACCAAGCCGGCCGATACGCAGATGAGCAAAGTCCTGTTTTTTGATGCGAGCCAGGTAAGCACGTCGTTCTCGAAAGGCGCGGTGCTTTTCGATGGCACTAACCGCAATTACATGGTCCACACGAGTCGCCGCGAAAAACCGGGCCTCGCTGAAGTTCACACGCTCGATACCGACATCATTTACGTGCTCGAAGGTAATGCGACGTTTGTCACTGGTGGCGCCGCGGTCGAGCCGAAGGAGACTGCGCCGGATGAGATTCGCGGTTCGCGTATCGAAGGCGGCGAGACACGGCAGTTGTCGAAGGGCGACGTGATCATCGTTCCGAATAACACGCCGCACTGGTTCAAAGAAGTCAGCGGTACATTTTTGTACTACACCATCAAGGTTCGCTGAGTTGGAGGTGTGACATGAGACTCATATCAACAATCATTCTCTCGTCGCTAATACTACTCGGTGCGACCAAAGGCTCCGAAGTTCCGACCGGAAAGCCTGAGGCCACGATCGATCTGGCGTCCGCGTCAGGCGTAGCGCTGATCAAAGGTGATTGGCGCTACAGCGACACGCGCATCGTCGAGGTTGATTTTCGTGGACCGGGTCAGGACAAACAGCCGAGTGGCGCGCCTGTCAAAACGTACGACTACACGCCGCATGCGGGTGGCGCGGATTTTGACGACTCGAAATGGAATGTGATTAGCCCAACCAGTTTGGACCAGCGACGCGGGAATGGACGACTGGGTTTTAGCTGGTATCGAATCAAACTGACCATTCCGGATCGCGTCGGAGATTTTGATCCAACCGGGTCAACGGTCGTGTTCGAAACGTCGCTCGATGACTACGCCGAGATCTGGGTCGATGGCGAGCTGTCGCGCGCGCTCGGTCAATCCGGTGGTTCTGTGATCGCCGGCTGGAATGCGGAGAATCAACTGGTCGTGGGACGCAACGTCAAACCCGGACAACAGATTCAGCTCGCGATCTTCGGCATCAATGGGCCACTTTCAAATCCGCCGACCAACTTTATCTGGATGCGTTACGCGCGTTTGGGTTTCTACAAAACGATGCCTGGGCCAGTGACCGTAACGCCCAGCGAAGTCAACGTTGAAGTCGTCCGAAACGATCCGGCGATGAATGAGATCATCGGTCCCAATCCTAAAGTGTTCAAACTCGCCGAAGGTTTTCAGTTCACGGAAGGACCAGTTTGGGTCAACAAAGATGGCGGTTATTTGCTGTTCAGTGATCCAAATGCGAATACGATCTACAAGTATCAAGATGGTAAGCTCGACGTCTTTCGCAAGCCGAGTGGTTATTCGGGCGCGGATGTCGCGGAGTATGGTCAGCCTGGCTCAAATGGACTGACGTTCGATCCGCAAGGACGACTGACGATCAATCAACACGGGAATCATCGCGTCGTTCTAGATGAACCAGACGGCACGCAAACTGTGCTCGCCGACAGTTATGAAGGCAAGCGACTCAACAGTCCGAACGATCTGGTTTATCGCGCTGACGGTACGTTGTTCTTTACCGATCCGCCGTTTGGTTTTCCAAAGTTCTTCAACGATGCGCGCAAGCAGCTCGGATTCAGCGGTGTCTATTCAATTTACAAGGGCAAGTTGCAACTCGTCAGCAAGGACTTCACTGGTCCAAACGGAATTGCGCTTTCACCGGATGAGAAATACTTGTACGTTGGCAACTGGCCGCGCTCGTTAACAGGTCAGGAGTTGCGCAAAGAAGACGAGCCTGTCAACGAGATCGGCGACAAGCACAAAGCGATCATGCGTTACGAAGTGCAGCCGGATGGGACACTGAAGAATGGAAAACTCTTTTTCGACTTTACGAACGCTGCGGGTGAGGATGGTCTCGACGGAATCAAACTCGATCGAAACGGTAACTTGTACGTGTCAGGGCCGGGTGGTCTATGGGTGATCTCGCCGGAAGGAAAACATCTCGGCACGATCATCACGCCACGTCACGTGCACAACATGGCCTGGGGCGACGCTGATGGAAAGACCTTGTACCTCTGCGCCCGCTCGGGACTTTACCGGATCCGGCTCAATATTGCCGGTGTCAGACCCGATTAAGGAGCTTAACTCCCATGAGCGTGAGGCGAATGCCAATGTAGCTGACCGAGTCCATCTATCCGTCAAGCGGCTTTGCCTCAAGCGTTGGAAATTATTGTTGGATAAAGTCAGTATCGCAACGCGGTAGCGTCGGGTCGTACGAGACCCCCTGAAGGATATCGAATGCGCGTCTGACCCG
>DATEWS010000491.1:0-2688 GCA_035257785.1 Pyrinomonadaceae bacterium | reverse complement strand
AGTTTCAGCGCCTTGTGTCCAACGGAAACGACCTCGCCGTCGTAGCGATCGATTGCTACGACTGAAGGCTCGTTCAAAAGAATTCCGCGGTCGGGTTGATAGATGAGAGTGTTGACAGTGCCCAGATCGATAGCCAGTTCGTTCTTGAAAAACTTCTCGATGAACTTCACGGCGACGGTTCCTCCTCCAAATTGGCAGGGTCCAAGGAAGCGAGTAGCTCCTTCCGAGCGGCAACTCGTATGCCTGAACGAAAGAACGATTGTCTCCCAGGGGGATGTCTTAGAAGTTACAAAGAATCAATGCGGGTGAGTTTCCACACGGCGTATGACATCTGTGCGGCGTGCGCCGTTTTTGTACGAGTTCCACGCGTTCAGATTGACCTCAGCGGCCCTCTGCGGCCCTCTGCGGTCCTCCGCGTTCTCTGTGTTCTCTGCGCCCTAAAACGCAGAGGGCCGCGGAGGACCGCCGAGGGCCGCCGAGATAATATCCAAGCCGCCCAGAGTATCGTCGCCAAGGTTGATACCGATCACACGGCGGCCGCGTTTGGCGAGGGCGCGGAAGTCGCCGAGCGCCTGGGCCTGCTTGAGAATGCTGAACGTAAAAGGCTCGCCGGGGATCGCGAAGTCTTTTTTGTCGTTGGCGATGATTTGAAAAAACACGCCTGTGTCGGGACCACCTTTGTGAAGCTGTCCCGTTGAATGCTGGAACCTTGGACCATAACCAATCGTGACCGCGCACTTCGTCGCATCACGAAGCTCAGTCCGGATCTCTTGAAACTTCTGATCGACCTCAGGTGTTTCCTCGATGTAGTTCAGGAACGCGATGTAGTCACCCGGTTTCACAGTGGCGAGATGCGCTTTGATGGCAACGACATCATCAGCAGCAACTGTCTCGCGTTCATCGAGACGACCGCGTCGCTCGAACGAGGCCAACAGTTCCTTCGTCGCATCTTTTGCTTCCTGCACGTTTGGTTGGTCGAAAGGATTAATACCTAAACGCCAACCCGCAACCGCAGTCGCGAATTCCCATTCGAAAAATTCAGCGCCGAGATCGTAAAGATCTGTTAGCTCACGATATTCGACGGGATGGCCGGCGCCTGCGAGTCGATCGAGCTTTGTCCGCGTTTCACCACCGACGTCGCCTAACGAGATCGAGACAAATAGACGATCGTTACTGTAGTCATCGGGAGTTCCGAGCGTTTCGCCGTTCACGGGGAGTATGCCTTTGCCTTCTTTGCCCGTGCTCTCGGCGATCAGTTGTTCGATCCACAGTCCGAGCGTCTCGAGTCGCTGATCGATGACGAGCGTAAGCTTGTCGCGACCTGCGAGCGCGTTGTCACCCATCACGGTTCCCAGCTTAACGGCCGCATCTGCCGATTTCCCAGCGCGGACTGCGCCTTCAAGCAGTCGCCGAAGATCGACGCCCATTAGTGCAGCCGGAACCATGCCGAAGTAAGAAAGCGCCGAGTAGCGTCCACCGATGTCGGATTGATTGAGAAAAGTTTTTTGGAATTTCAGTTCTGTAGCCGTATCAACGAGAGGCGAGCCCGGATCAGTAATCGCGACGAAGTTGTCGCCCGGATTCTCCCGGCGCTTGCCCACCTCTTCATACCAGTATTTTTGAAATACATTCGGCTCGGTGGTGCTGCCGGACTTCGAAGCGATAATGAAAAGACAACGCTCGACATCAATCCGCTCGTTAAAGGCAGCGATCACGTCAGGATCTGTCGAATCAAGCACGAGCAGTTCAGGAAAACCTGCCTGCCGACCGAATGTGCGCGCCAGTACTTCCGGACACAACGACGAACCACCCATGCCGCAAACCATCACGTGTTGAAACCCGCGTGCGCGAACCGACTCTGCAAAGTCAGTCAGCTCACCCGCGACCCCGAGCATCTCGTCAGCGACAGTTAACCAACCGAGTGAGTTTTTGATGATTTTTACGCTGTCGGCGTCGGTCTTCCACAAAGACGCATCCCTGGCCCAGATGCGTTCAGCTACCTTAGTGTTCATGATGGAAGCAGTGTAACATTCGCACTCAGCTAATCACGACTTGCTATGGGAACGCTCAATATCGATCGGTACCACGCCGCCATGGGTGACGCCTCTTTTAAAGACGTCACTCGCTTACACGACCAACGACTCAGCGACGCCGCAGCGACTTTTTACGTTACACAACGCAAACTTCCGTTCGCTCCGTGCCTGGGCCATGAACGTCTCGTGCGACTGCTGGTCGATAGCCAGATCGATCGCCCGCGTCTGCGTTTTCTCGAACAGGATCGCGGCGGTCTGCAACTCTTCGCCGAAGCCATCGAAGACATTCAGTTCGTTGGCAAGATTCGTGCAGTGCGTCCCGGCACAATCGTTTTCGCAAACGAACCGTTTGCAGATATCACTGGCGCATTCGGTTTGACACAGGCGCAGGAGATCAAGTTTGAGCATGCGTTCGATCTGCCGATGACGACTGCCAGTCTCGCGATGCAGTTTCGCATGGCGGCTGGTGAGAATCGCTGGCTGTCAGACTTTTCGTTGCGTCGCAACGGCGACATCGAGCGCGCCGTCGATATCGCGGTCTACGCGTTCATCGGCGGTTTCAACGACACTTCGAACCTCGAGGCCGCGTTCCGGCTCGACATTCCCGCCGTCGGCACCGAAGCTCATTACTGGCAACAGTCGTACATCGAGTATA
>DATEWS010000490.1:0-2339 GCA_035257785.1 Pyrinomonadaceae bacterium | reverse complement strand
CAAACGCGCACGAGCAGGACGTCCGCCACAGTTGGTCGTGGCTTCCGTTCTGCGGCTTTCCGGGCACGGCGAACACGACGATGCCAGCTACGTGACGGAGGAGATCAAGCGCGAACCATTTGCGCGCGATTGTTTAAAAGTCGCCGAGCAAACAATCGCTGATTTGAATCTGGTCGATGCCAAAACACTGACTGAGTGGCGCAAAGAAGCAGCAGCGAAGGTGGATGAGGCGATTGCCACTGCGCAAAAAGAGGTTCCGCCGAACGGCGACAAAGAAGATTGGTCCGCGTTATCGACACGTGACCTCGTCGATCACGGGGAATGAAACCGATGACGAAACCCCAACGACGAATGACGAGGGAAATCCAAATGACGAATGACGAAAAGACGCAGCTCGAGTGCTGCATTCCTTTCATATTTGCGCTTAATCGTTCTCCAGATGTCCGCGATTCGTGCTTCGTCATTCATTCGTCATTCGTCATTCGTCATTCGTCATTCTCCTCATGAGCATCACGTATCTCGAAGCTATCCGCGAGGCGCAGGCGAAGCTGCTCCGTGACGACGAACGCGTGTTTATCTATGGACAGGACGTCGGCGGCACGTTTGGCGGCGCTTTCAAAGCTACAAAAGGTCTCGCTAAAGAATTCCCCAGACGCGTACTGAACACGCCAATCAGCGAAGACGCGATGGTTGGAGCCGCGATTGGGGCCGCGATTGAGGGAATGCGACCGATTGTCGAAATGCAGTTCGCCGATTTCTCCAGCATCGCCCTGAACCAAATTCTCAACAATGCCGGCACGCATTACTGGCGGACGAATGTACCGGTCCCCATTACAGTTCGTCTGCCCTCTGGCGGCACGAAAGGCAGCGGGCCATTCCACAGTCAATCGATGGAATCAATTTATGCGCATTACCCGGGGCTCGTCGTCATGACACCTGCGACGGTAGAAGACGCTTACAGCATGCTGATTGAAGCGGTGGCCATCGATGATCCGGTTGTGTACTGCGAGCACAAGTATCTCTATTATCATCTGAAGGCGGACAAGCTACCGACCGAGGGTCTCCCCACGGGCAGGGCGCGTATCACGCGGGAAGGACGCGACCTGACCATTGTGAGTTATAGCGCGATGGTGCACGAAGCGCTCGCGGTTGCGGAACAATTGGCCGGCGAAGGTTTTGAAATTGAAGTTGTCGATCTTCGCTCGGTTAAACCGCTCGATACCAATACCGTTCTCGCCTCAGTCGCGCGCACAGGACGCCTGTTGTGTGTGGGAGAATCGTTTCCATGGGGCGGCGTAACTGCCGAGGTGATTGCGCGCGTCACGGCCGAAGGTTTTCATTTATTGGACGCCGCGCCGCAGCGCCTCAACGCGAAAGACACACCGATCCCGTATCATCCAAATCTTTGGTCGGCCCACAGACCCAACGCGAAAGAGATCGCGCGAAAAGCTCGCGCCCTGCTTCGAGAGTAAAAATTTATGCCGCAAGTCCCAATCATCATGCCACAGTTAGGCGAATCGATCGCCGAAGCCACAATCGTCGATATTAAGATAAAGCCCGGCGACGAGGTTGCGGACGATCAGGAAATTATAGACGTCGAAACCAACAAAGCGGTGATGGGCGTGACGACGCCGTGCAAAGGCAAGATTGCCCAAATCACTGTGCAATTGAAAGAGACTTATCCCGTCGGCGCAGTCCTTGGCTACGTGGAAGCGAGCGAAGCAGACGCGGCGAGGTTTGCAAAACAGACGCCTCCTCCGGCGCAGCGCGAAGTCGCCGAGGAGATTCCTGCGCGCGCTGATCAAGAGATCGCTCCCGCGCGTGAGAAAAAAGTCGCACGCGACGGCGACGGTGCGCGAGCTGGCGGACTGCCTGTTCCAGTTGCGCCGAAAGGCGCAACCTTCATGTCCCCACGTGTTCGAGCGCGGATGGCCGAACTGCAGCTAACAACTGCTGATCTCGCAGGAATCATGGGCACCGGCGCGGGCAACCGCGTCACAATCAACGATCTCGAAAATTTTTTGAATAAGATCGAGAGCCAAACGGCGCAGGAAGCTTCTGCGATTCGTGCCGGTGTTGCCGATGCGATGCGCCGAAGTTGGACGCGGCCGCTTTCAACGATTGGTTCGTCGGTGAATCTCGATCCCGTGCTGCAGGATCGACAGTCGCGCGATCCTAAACCCGGCCCAGGCCTCTACGCGTTGCGCGCGCTTGCGCTCGCCCTTGCAGAAACTCCCGGCGCGGCAGCGAAATTAATCGGCAATCGCGTTGTGCAATCAAACTCCATCGACGTCGGAATTGCGGTTGAAGCCGAAGATGGAATCATGGTGCCGGTGATC
>DATEWS010000489.1:0-3015 GCA_035257785.1 Pyrinomonadaceae bacterium | reverse complement strand
GGAACACCGGCGACAATGGGCGCACGACTGGCCCGACGATCCGTTACCGGAGCACGAGGATCCGCCGTTCGATCGCGATCGGTTCCTACCGCAGTCGCCGTTGGGATAGTTTATTTAGCCACGGATAACACGGAAGAAATCCGGATCAATCTGTGTTATCTGTGGCCACGATCATTGTGCCGGTGCCCTTGTCAGTAAAGATCTCGGAGAGGAGCGCGTTGCGTTTGGTGCCGCTGATGATGTGTGCGCTGTGAACGCCGCGCTCCAACAGAACCGTAATACTCTGTAGCTTCGGAATCATCCCCCCTGACGCTGCGCCACTGTCGATCAACTCACCCGCCTCGGCCGCCGTGAGTCGCGAGAGCTTCGTCTGGCTGTCGCCGGGCGTGAGATAAATGCCGTCGACATCACTCAATAGGATCAACTTCTCAGCCTGGAGTTGCACTGCGATCTCAGCGGCGATCGTGTCCGCATTGATGTTGAAGACCATGCCTTCATCGTCCGCGCCGAGCGAAGAAACGACCGGCAGGTATCCGTGGTCCAACAATACCGTTAACAGCCGCACGTTAATCTGCACCACGTCGCCGACGTGTCCGAAATCAACTTTGTCTCGCACGCCCGTTTCGCGGTTCAGGATTTCTTTCGGCGGACGGCGTTTCGCCTGCACGATGTTGCCGTCGACGCCGGAGAGTCCGACGGCCTCGATGCCCCGGTGGCGTAGCGATGCGAGAATGTCGGTATTGATCTTTCCCGCAAAGATCATCTTCGCCATCTCGAGCGTCGCGTCGTCAGTGACACGCCTGCCTTCAATGATCGTCTGCTCGACGCCGAGTTTACTTGCAAGCTCGCTGAGTTGTTTGCCGCCGCCGTGAACGACGCAGATCCGAATTCCCACCTGGTGCAGCAGCGCGAGCTCTTCGGCGAGCGACGTTAAATTCCCCTGGTCTTCCGTCACCTTGCCTGAGAGTTTGACGACGAACGTTTGTCCCTTGAAACGTTGGATATACGGCAGCGCTTCGCGCAGCAAATCCAGGCGAAGCTGATCGTCAATGATGGGATATGTACTCATTTATTATTGCCTTCTGCACGTGCAAACGGTTTTCAGCCTCATCGATTACTACTGACGAGTTTGAATCGAGCACGCCGTCAGTCACAATCACGTTGCGACGCACCGGCAGGCAGTGCATGAAGATCGCGTCGTTTGTGCGGGCCATGTTCGCTTCGTCGACGATCCATTTGTCGCGGTACTGTGCACGGGTCGCGAGGTCTCGATCAGTGTTGCCGTAAAACTGTTTCGCACCCCAACTCTTCGCGTAGATCACTTCGGCGCCTGAGAAAGCAGCCTCGATGTCATTCGTGATCTCTACGCCTCCAAGGTGTTCGATCAACTCTTCGTCGAGCTCGTAGCCTGGCGGATGCGCGATAACGAGATCGTGGCCCATCTGTGCGGCCGCGAGCGCAAAACTATTCGGCACGGCCATCGGCAACGCCTTTGGATGCCACGCCCACGTGAGCACGACGCGCTTACGCCCTGTGCCAAGCTTTTGGCGAATCGTCATCATGTCCGCCAGCGACTGGCAGGGATGATGCATCGCTGACTCGAGATTGATGATCGGCACTGAAGCGTATCGCGCGAATGAGTTCAATACCGGATCGGTGCGCTCTTCATTCCAGTCTTTCAAACCCGCAAACGTTCGCACGCCGATCGCAACACAATATCTCTCGAGCACGCGCACGAACTCGGCGACGTGTTCAGTCTTGTCGCCGTCCATCACGGCGCCTGCGCGGTGTTCGAGTGTCCAACTGGTGCCGCCGGGTTCGAGCACAACTGCATTGCCGCCGAGTTCATAAATCCCGACCTGCATCGACGCGCGTGTGCGCAGGCTGGGATTGAAGAACACGAGCGCCACCGACTTACCCGCGAGTGGCTTGGAAAAATCCGCGCGGTTTTTAAACATCAGTGCACTCTCGATCAGTTGCTCGAGCTGCTCTCGCGACATACCGATGGTATTCAGCAAATGCATCTCAGCGCGTCCACAAACATGTCTACGTGCTCTTTTTGCAAGCACAACGGCGGTAATAGTCGCAACACTTTCGGATTGCTCGACGTGCCCGTAATGATCTTGCGTTCGAGCAACGCCTGGTGGATGGGCTGCGCTTTGTCATTGAACTCAATGCCCAGCAGCATCCCGCGTCCGTGTACTGCAACAACCTGCTCGACCTCGCGCAAGCGTTGTCGCAGGTGTGCCTCGACACATTTCACATTCGCGAGCATGCGATCGTTTTCGATTGCTTCAAGCGTCGCGGTGACCGCCGCCATCGCCAGCATGCCGCCGCCGAAAGTTGTGCCGAGATCGTTCTCCTTGATGTGCGAAGCGATCGCGTCAGTGACGAGACACGCGCCGACCGGAACACCGCTGCCGAGCGCTTTTGCGAGAGTTACGATGTCAGGCACGACGCCGTCACTGCCCGCAAAGAACCATTCACCTGTGCGTCCGACACCCGTCTGCACTTCGTCGTAAATGAGCACGATGCCGCGTTCGTCGCACAATGCACGCAGCGCGCGATAAAAGTCAGCTTCGGCCATGCGCACACCCGCCATCGATTGGATCGGCTCGAGCATGATCGCAGCGACTGTTTCGTCAGCGAGTTCGCGCACGGAGTCAATGTTGCCAAACTCGGCTGCGAGATGGCCGGGCACATTTGGTTTGCCGATCTCGCGATACTTGCCGAGAAATGTCGCGCTGATCGCGTCGGCCGTGCGGCCGTGAAAGCCGCCTGAGAAGGTGATGATCTGTTCGCGTTTCGTGGCCAAGCGCGCCATGCGCATGGCGTTCTCGTTCGCTTCAGTACCGGAGTTGCAGAAGAATGCTTTCGTGAGTTGATCGGGAGCGATCGAGATCAGTTTTTCTGCCGCGCGCGCGCGTGCGGTTGAGTAAACGAGGTTTGAATAGAAGAGCAGCTCGCCTGCTTGAACGCGCAGGGCGTTAACGACGTGCGGATGACAGTGGCCGG
>DATEWS010000488.1:0-4008 GCA_035257785.1 Pyrinomonadaceae bacterium | reverse complement strand
TGAAGAACACCGCGGCGCCGCGGCTGGGAATAAAAGGATCGTGGCGATCCGAGAACCTCGCCGACATTCCGCGCGTCGGGTTTAGTTTTCGGAGTGCTGTTGAACCGTTGATTGCAACGGAATTCGATAATCTCGTGAATCTGACTGACACTCTGAAAGTACGCGAGTTCCGTGGCCTGGCCCAACTCGAAATCGCACGATTGTTTCTGGAAAAACAAAAGCCGTGACGCGGATCCGATCCGCGTCACGGCAAAAAATCTGCGGCGTTTTCTAACTGCGGAAACCGGCGCTGTAACCACGGTCGAACCCTTCGCGATAATTCTCCGCGAAGTTACCGAAGCCCGCGTCCTTGAAGTAGTGCGATCTCTCAGGATCGAAACTGCGTCCATGACGCGCATCGTCTTCGCCCGTTCTTAGTCCATCGTGATAACCCTGGCTATCGGCGGCCACGCTGTCACCAAACACGTACTCTCCGTAATATCCGTAGTAAGGATATCCATAGCGATAGCCATACCAGTACGGAGATGGATAGCCAAACCTCGGGCCGATGAAAACCCGGGTATGAAAACCGCCGCCGCGGAACCCACCGCGAAATCGCATCTGCGCATTCGCATCCGTGCTCGCGAATGCGGTCACACCGAATACGAGCAACACACCCAGCATCAGATTTCGAATCCCCCGCAATAAATAATGCCCTTTCATGATAAGCCTCCTTTTCACTGAGTCCTCCCGAACTCAACTATGCATACGCTGCGAAGAGCATTCGAGATCCTAACCAATCTGTCTCTTTTGTAATCTGAGCTTTACAGATAGAGCGCCAACGGCGCGAGATATAAAAGCCAGGGGCAAGTCTCGACTTTGTCGGGACGTCGCCCTTGCTAGACAAATAAAAAGCGCGGCCAGCCCTTTGAAAGGGCGTAATAATATTTCGGCCTTGCAGGCCTTATCCTTGGGTTTGTGTGATTTGACCAGGGGCGACGCGCTTCGCGCTTGCCCCTGGCTTTTATATATCGCGCCTTTGGCGCTTACAGCACTCCGGCAAAAGTGAGTAAGCGGGAGCAATTGCGAGCAAGACGATCAGGCACTTGAAGATTATCGTTCACGCGTGAAGAACTCTCGGCGTCTATGTGTATGTGTGACCTGGTTGTTTTTTGTGCTGAACGCATCAGCACAAACAACCAATCACAACCGCGACTCCGATCCCCTTCATCAATTCAATAGCGCCGTCAGGAAACTCGTGGGCCAGGTCACGCCGAGCGTGGTCCAGGTGCTGGCAACCGGATATGGACCAGTCGATTCGAGCAGCGGAAACAGCAGTGCCCTCGTCGGCATGCAACAGAAGATCGGCTCGGGAGTGATTATCGATCCCGATGGCTACATCGTGACGAATGCGCATGTCGTCGGCGGTGCGCAGCACGTGCGTGTGAGCGTGCCAATCGTCTCGAAAAACGATTCGACTGACGAGCCAACGATCGGTCGAACGCGTGTTGTCGATGCTCGTGTCGTCGGTGCAGATGACGACATCGATCTCGCAGTGTTGAAAATCGAAGCGACCGGACTGCCCGCGCTTCGTCTTGGCGATTACAACAAACTTCGGCAAGGCGATTTCGTGCTCGCGTTCGGTAGTCCCGAAGGTCTGCAGGACTCAGTCACGATGGGTGTAGTCAGCACTCCGGCCCGGCAACTCGACCCCGACAGCCCGGTGGTTTACGTGCAGAGTGACGCGGCTACGAATCCCGGCAACAGCGGTGGTCCACTCGTGAATGTCGACGGCGAGCTGGTTGGAATCAATACTTTCATTTTCACGCAAAGCGGCGGCAACGAGGGTTTGGGTTTCGCCATTCCGAGCGCGATCGTCGCGTACGCTTACCCGCAACTTCGCAAGTATGGTCACTTGCATCGTGGCGAAACCGGCATCGGCGTCCAGGCGATAACACCTGAGCTATCCGCCGGACTCAAACTCAACACCGATTCCGGCGTGATCGTTTCCGATGTCATGCCCGGCAGTCCCGCGGAAAACGCAGGCGTAAAAGTACAAGACATCCTACAGACCATCGACGGTTATCCAGTCAACAACCTGCCCGCGGTTGGTACGCGGCTGTTTATGCGCAGTGGTGGCGATCAGATCAAACTCGGAGTGTTGCGGGGCTCAAGCAAGCTTAACCTTGTCGTGCCCGTCGTCGAGGTGCAGAACGATCTCGATAGTCTCGCCGCAGTGGTCCAGTCGAATCAGAGTCCGGTGAGCCAGTTAGGTGTGGTTGTGATCGACATCGATCCGGCAATGGCCAAAAAGTTTCCAAGCCTGCGGATCGGCTCGGGCGTTCTCGTCGCCGCGCGCGCAATCGACTCAAACGCTGACGTCGCGCTTGAGGCGGGCGACGTTATTCACACCATCAATGGAACTTCAGTGAAGACGAGTGAAGAGCTGCGAAGCGTGCTGAATCGCATGAGTCCGAACGTTCCGGTGGTCCTGCAAATCGAGCGTTCCGGAAAGTTAATGTTCGTCGCTTTCAAATCGGCGGACACAAAATGACGGAAACCATCATAGGTAGTAAGGCATTGTCCTTGTTTTATGAGTTCCTCAATGATGGAGAATTAATAAGATGGTTACCGCTAAGAAAACAAAAAAAGCCGCCAAAGCCTCACCGAAGGCAGCGGCAAAAGACCTTACAACTCGACCTCGAAAAACGATCATGTGGGTTAATCACTTTGACCTTTTACCCGGCGATCCAAGTGTGACGACAACTTTCAATGCGGTTAGCTCCGGTGTTGGCGGCGGGCTTACGGGCCTCGTCATTCAATCCAGCACGACCGGAGAGAACGCGCAGGGAGGTGGCAACAAGGTGGTCCATATGGGATTGCAGGTGCCGCCAGGTTATTCGATTCGCGGCGTGCGGGTGTGCTACGAGTTAACAAACAAGAGAAGCTTCATTAGCCAGATTCGTTTGGCGCAGATTCAGACACCACCGCAGACCGCGCTCGTAATGTTGGATGACGGAACCGACCAAACAAACCCTGGTCCGATCTGTGTTGACAGCGCAGCGACGAACGTGGACCCAAGCCTCGGCGAAGTGCTACTGAGTTTGCGGGTCAACTTCGGCAACACGTCGGACAAGATTTGCGTTCGCGCAGTGGGGTTACACCTGACCTCCGCGTAATCATCAACAGCGCCAAAGGCGCGAAATATAATAGCCAGGGGCAAGCGCGAAGCGCGTCGCCCCTGGTCCATAATAAAGGAGCGCACGAGCCCTGAAAGGGGCGGAATATTATTTCGGCCTTTCAGGCCTCGGCGCCTTAATGCGTTTGGCAACCAGGGGCGACGCGCTTCGCTTCGCTCGCGCTTGCCCCTGGCTATTATATTCCGCGCCTTTGGCGCTCCCTGTCCTGACTGTGTCCCCGTATTTCGCTTAAATTCAGCGAAATCAGCGGAAAATTGTTGACGCCGCCAAATCCAGCGCTTTAGTATTTCACTCAGGACTACGGTCCGGACCACATCCCAGAGTCTTCGACTCACCCACCCCGGCAAACCTGCCATCTCCCGAGGACAATCATGAGTGCACAACCCGAAGTTTGGCGTGTGAGTACAGTTGAAGGAATCTTCGAAACTGATCTCGAGACGCTGAAACAATGGATCATCGAAGGTTGCGTTTTACCCACCGACAAAGTCAGCAAGGGTAACCTGAGCTGGATCGACGCCGGCCGTGTGCCGAAACTCAAAAGCGCGTTCAATGGAGAAGCTGCGCCTGCGCCCCAACCAGTAAGCACTTCATTCGAGGCCTTTGTGGAATCCAATCCGGAGTATGGGACTCCGCAAACACCGGTAACGACATGGACTGAGCCATCAAGAGTTAATGAGGAACCGCGCACTACCGCTTGTCATAACCATCCGGACGCCGAGCCGGAGTATGTGTGTCGAATGTGCGGTGCGGTCTTTTGCAAGGTCTGTCCGAAGTTCGCGCGCGAGAAGGTGCCAATTTGTCCGTTGTGCGGCGACTTGTGTCATGAGTA
>DATEWS010000487.1:0-2916 GCA_035257785.1 Pyrinomonadaceae bacterium | reverse complement strand
CCGCCGACACTTGCGAAAACATAAGCGATCGTCTTCAGGATGACTTTAGTAAGAAAGGCAAACTCAAAGTCTCGCTCGAGCCAGACCTTATCGGCGGCGGTGATTGTCCGACGGTTGCAGGTGGAGGATACGTCGGCTTTGAACACAATCTTTATCGAGTCGAGATTGCCGACGTCGATACTGGACCACCGCAGTTCAAGTGGTCGCAGTACGGCGGCGGTCTCGTTGGTCGCGGTCGCTTCGATGCGGTCCCGCAAACGGTGACGATCAAAGCCAATCTTCAGGCGATCACCAACTCGGGTCTCTCATCGTTTTACCTGGAAGCACTGGAGTTTGACAAAGACCTGGGACACTGGCGCGTGACCTACGGCGCAAAAGCGACGCTAAACAACGACGTTCTGACTTTAGGATCAAAGATCTTCGGCACGATCCCTGCCAATCCACAACCCACCGACACGACTTTTTTTAGACTGTGGAACGACATTGCCTTAGTCACAGATTTCGCAAACAAAGAAATTCCAAACGACCTCGGAATAATTCTCGAATTCGACGCGCCTGCCGGAGCGAATTATGTACCAGGCGACTTTTGGACGTTTGCTGTTCGTGCCGGTGAGATTTTCAATCCGCAAATATTGATCGATCACAAAGCGCCCGAAGGGATTCATTATCACCGCGTGCCTTTGGCAGTGCTCGATTGGACGAGCAACACCACCGTCGCCGATCCGATCGAAGACTGTCGTCACTTGTTTCAACCGCTGACGCGACTCGCGACGTGTTGTTCGTTTCGTGTTGGCGACGGCATGAGCAGTTGGGGCGACTTCGACAAGATCCAGGACGCGATCGACGCTCTGCCGGCGGCGGGTGGCGAGGTGTGCGTGTTGCCCGGCGAGTACAAAGAGAACGTGACGATCACCGGCAGAAGGAACATCACTGTCAAAGGTTGCGGTAAGCGGAGCCGGCTCGTTGCAGTGAAAGACGAACCCGCCATTCTCATCAAAGACTCGCAGATAATAAAAATTGAGTCGCTCGCGATCTTTGCGACGCAAAAAGGTCCCGGCGTTTCTCTCGAAGGTGAGGAGATGAAGGGAGAAGAAGGCGGCGCCACGCGCGACATCACTCTCGAAAAACTCTATATCGAGGCCGCGCAACGCAGCGCGATCGAAGCGATGTTTGCGATCGACGTCAAGATTCGCGGTTGCGACATTAAGATGAGCGATGAGCCTTCGGACGCTCCGGGCATCTTCTTTACCGGCGACGACAGTTGGATCGAGCACAACATCGTTCGCGTAATCTCCGCGAGGTTCAAGAACGTTGAGTTGTCAGGAGAAACGCTCGACACCGAAGCGTTCTTAACAGCTAGCGCCGGACGCGGCGGCATACAGATCGGCGGCACTTCGGATCGAGTGCGCATCTTCGACAACTTGATCCAGGGTGGGCAAGGCAACGGCATCACGCTTGGAAGTCTTGCGGAAGTCGGCCAGGACCGCCCGATCAAGATCTACATTCCGGGTACGAAAGGCATTCTCGATCCGTGCGATCCATGTAAGGACGTTGACACGTCGAAGCCGCCTGGCATCAGTGTCGATCCCGGTGTTGAGATCGTCTCGGCCGGGGCGCTGAACGAGATCTACATCGAGCGCAATCTCATTTACAACATGGGTTCGAATGGAATCGGTGTCGCCAGTTTCTGGGACCTGCGCGAGAAGGATGAGTTCATCACTGTTGACCGTTTGACGATAGTCGACAATGAGATTCGCCGTTGCATGCTTCGCAACATTGCCGACATTCCCGACAACATGCTCAACAGCGTCGGCTATGGAGGCATCGCGCTCGCTGACGTTGACTATCTCGTCATCCGCGACAACGTCATTGAGAATAATGGTCCAAGCCAGTTGTTCCCGATTTGCGGAATTTTTGTGCTGCACGGAGACGGCATCGAGATCTCGCGCAACCGCATTCTAAACAATGGAGCCGATCGTGGTGATGCTTCGGCAAAGAATGCGCATCCGGGCGCGCGCGGCGGAATCTACATTGTTTTTGCTGTCGCGCCGCGTGTTCCGGTCGAGCCAAAGTCGCAGGGGAAAACAGTTCCGGCGCCCGTTGGTCCGGCCGCGAAGATACACGACAACATCGTGAGCAGTCCGTTGGGCCAGGCGTTGATCCTCGCGGCGTTAGGTCCAGTTTCCGTGTTGGGAAATCAACTCACGACGCACGGCGTAATCAGGCGCCAGGACTCGTCGACCTTCTGGGCGTCTACCGTCCTGATCCTGAATCTTGGACTTTCGAATGAGCTCTATTTTCAAATGCTTGGCTTCGTGGCGGTTATGTTAGGCCAGGTCAAAGCTAAAGACACTTACACAATCGAGGGCGACACTTTGGTGTCGCCGAAACCGGGCTTGGATGATGAGTCGTTAGGCCAGTATCTCGCGAATGGCAACGTGTTGTTTGCAAACAATCAGTGCGTGCTTGATCTGATGGACGACATTCAGGATCTCGCGATCTCGTCGATCATGATCGCGAGTCTTGACGATGTGGGTTTTCATAACAACCAGTGTGATTGCGATCTGCCGCCCGGTGATCTGATCTTCTCGCAAGTCGTGTTGTTCGGGATGTCGCTGCGAGTCACGGACAATCGGTTTAAAGAAGGACTGCTTGGTGCGTGGTTGTCGGCGATGACGCTCGGCCTCCTGAACATGACGACAAACAATCAAGCGACGCACTGTCTCTGGATTCGCGGCAACATGGTCGAGAACCAGCCAAACACGATTCTCGCCAGCGCCTTCAATCCAAAGATCTGCGATCCGTTCGAGCGCGTGTTGCCGGCAGCGGGTAAAGGGAAATAAGTAGGCTCTGCGGTCTCTGCGTATCTCGGCGATCTCTCTGCGTTAAAAGAGCCCGTTTCTACGCAGAGATCGC
>DATEWS010000486.1:0-12473 GCA_035257785.1 Pyrinomonadaceae bacterium | reverse complement strand
AGGAGTTAAACATGGATACCGCAGTAGGCTCATTGATAGCCATTGCAATATTGGCTGCGGCTCTCTGGTTTGGCGTCGGCTGGCTTGTTCGGTCCTCCTCCAAGTACACGTAGCGAGGTTTCCTTCGGAAGCAGATCGAGGTACAGGTGAAATAGGCCACGATAAGTAGTCACGGTAAGGCACAAAAAGCGCAAGTGTGAGGCTGCGGCTTCGATTACATTCTGCGCTTTTTGTGCTTTTTTGTGGCCCACTTTCACTCTTTACGGCGTGGACTCCCAATTGCTCAGCTTCGTTATTGAGTATTACCACTGCGAAGGATTTCCCAGCGAATGAGACAAACGATAACCATCGACGGCAACGAAGCAGCAGCCTACGTTGCTTACAAGACAAACGAAGTGATCGCGATTTATCCCATCACGCCTTCCTCACCCATGGGCGAATCGGCCGACGCCTGGTCGGCTGCTGATGAGAAAAACATCTGGGGTATGAGACCTCTCGTGCGTGAGATGCAATCGGAAGGCGGCGCTGCGGGCGTGGTCCATGGAAGTTTGCAGACCGGATCGTTAACTACCACGTTCACGGCCAGTCAGGGGTTATTGTTGATGATCCCCAACATGTTCAAGATTGCCGGCGAACTAACGAGCACCGTTTTCCATATCGCAGCGCGAACAATAGCCACTCACGGCCTCTCCATCTTCGGAGATCACAGCGATGTCATGGCGGCCAGATCGACGGGCTGGGCCATGTTGTTTGCGAATTCCGTTCAGGAAGTAATGGATCTCGCGTTGATTTCGCAGGCAAGCACGTTGGAAGCACGTGTTCCCTTCCTTCATGTGTTCGATGGTTTTCGCACTTCACACGAAGTGATGAAGATTACGAAGCTCTCGGAGGAAGAGATTACCGGCATGATGGACCAGGAACTCGTGCGCCAGCATCGTGCAAGGGCGCTGACTCCTGATCGACCCGTCATGCGAGGAACTGCGCAAAACCCAGATGTCTTCTTTCAGTCACGCGAACGGGCCAATTCCTTTTATCTCAAGACTCCGATGATCGTTGAGAACGCAATGGAAAGGTTCGCTGCGCTCACCGGTCGACGTTACAAATTGTTTGAGTTCGCCGGTGATCCAAACGCCGAACGTGTGCTTGTGATGATGGGTTCCGGATGCGAGACGGCGGAAGAGACTGTTGAGTCACTCCGCAACGCTGGTGAAAAGGTCGGTCTATTGAAGGTCAGGCTTTACCGGCCATTCTCAGTTGCGCACTTCATCGACGCTCTCCCCTCCGCTACGAAAACGATCGCGGTTCTCGATCGCACGAAAGAACCTGGCAGCACGGGCGAACCGCTATATCAGGACGTGGTTACGGCACTCTCCGAAGCGAAACACAATGTGCGGGTTGTTGGCGGACGTTATGGACTATCGTCGAAAGAGTTCACGCCAGCAATGGTCAAAGGCGTTTTCGACGAGCTGAAGAAACCCGAGCCGAAGAACCATTTCTCAATCGGAATTGACGACGACGTTACTTTCACAAGCATTCCATTTGACCCGTCATACAGCACCGAGCCCGACGATCAGATTCGCGCGATGTTTTGGGGATTGGGCGCAGACGGAACCGTCAGCGCTAATAAGAACTCCATTAAAATCATTGGTGAAGAAACTCCAAACTACGCGCAGGGTTATTTTGTTTACGATTCGAAGAAGGCCGGCGCCATGACTGTGTCGCACCTGCGCTTTGGTCCCCGACCAATCAAGAGCACCTACCTCATTCAGCGCTCAAACCTCATCGCCGTGCATCAGTTTTCTTTCTTCAGCCAGTACGATGTACTCCAGTCAGCCATCGAACACGCAACCCTCTTAATCAATAGTCCATATGGTGAGTCGGAAGTCTGGGATCATCTGCCGGCCGCAATACAGAAAACAATTATCGACAAGCGGCTGAAGGTCTACGCAATCGATGCGAGCGGTGTGGCGCGGAAGAGTCAGCTTGGCAATCGCATCAATACGATCATGCAGACCTGCTTCTTCGCACTGAGCGGCGTATTACCACGCGATGAGGCAATCACCAAGATCAAGGAGTTCATCCGAAAGACTTACGGGAAACGAGGTGAGCCCGTCGTGCGGCAAAACTTCGCGGCAGTTGATGCGGCCCTTGCTCATTTGCACGAGATTGTCGTTCCCGAGACCTCGAGCAGCACCATTGAACTCACCTCCAAAGTACCTGTTGACGCACCACACTTTGTGCGCAATGTGACTGCCGAAATGATCGCGGGTCGCGGTGATCTGCTCCCGGTGAGTGCTTTTCCTGAAGACGGAACTTACCCGGTCGGCACTACGCGTTGGGAAAAACGAAACATCGCTCAAGACGTACCTGTCTGGGAACCGGATTTATGTATCGAGTGTGGCAAGTGCGTAATGGTTTGCCCCCATTCGACGATTCGCGCGAAGGTTTGTTCGCCAAGTGATCTCGTTGGCGCACCGCTTGGATTTAAGTCGATGCCGGCGAAGTGGCGTGAGTTTCCGGAAAAGTTGTACACGATCCAGGTGGCAGTTGAAGATTGCACGGGCTGCCAACTTTGCGTTGAAGTCTGTCCGGCTAAAGACAAGAGCAACGTGTCGCGTAAGGCGCTCAACATGCAGCCGCAGTTGCCACTGCGAGATAGTGAAAGAGTTAATTGGGATTACTTCCTAAAGCTTCCTGATCTAAACAAGAGTGGTTTGCTTGCATTTAACTCCGTCAAGAACGTGCAGTTATTACAACCGTTGTTTGAGTTCTCGGGCGCTTGTGCGGGCTGTGGAGAAACACCGTACATCAAACTGTTGACTCAACTCTTTGGTGATCGCGTAATAATCGCCAATGCCACCGGTTGTTCCAGCATCTACGGCGGCAACCTGCCTACGACTCCCTACACTACGAATGATGACGGCCGTGGCCCCGCGTGGAGTAACTCTCTCTTCGAAGACAACGCCGAATTCGGACTAGGCATGCGACTCGCCCTGGATCATCAGAAGGCATATGCAAAGAACCTGGTGGAGGGCCTTCGAGACGTCGTTGGAGAATCTCTGGCCCACAGCCTGCTTAACACTGACCAGTCAAGTAACGAAGGAATCAACATCCAGCGTGAATTAGTTGCGGCATTGAAGGCGAGGATAAGTTCCATTGACAAACCAGGAACTCGCGATCTGCTTAGCCTGGCTGATTCACTCGTCGAGAAAAGTGTTTGGATCGTTGGTGGTGACGGGTGGGCCTATGACATTGGCTATGGTGGCTTGGACCACGTCCTCGCAAGTGGTCAAAACGTTAATATTCTGGTGCTGGATACAGAAGTTTACTCAAACACGGGCGGCCAGGCCTCGAAGGCAACGCCGCTCGGTGCGGTTGCGAAGTTTGCGACTGGTGGAAAGACAAGTGCGAAGAAGGATTTGGGAATGACAGCCATTCGATATGGCGACGTGTACATCGCACAGGTGGCGATGGGTGCAAACGATACGCACACGATCAAGGCATTTCTGGAGGCGGAAGCGCATCCCGGACCTTCACTCATTATCGCGTACAGTCAATGCATCGCTCATGGAATCGACATGGCCAAGGGCATGCGCCAACAAAAGCTGGCGGTGGATTCGGGTTACTGGCCACTGTACCGCTACAACCCGCGCCTCATTGAGGAAAACAAAAATCCGTTTCAACTCGACTCGAGTGATCCGAAGATTCCGCTTCAGGATTACATCTACACCGAAGGTCGCTATCGAATGTTGCAGCAGAGCGAACCGGCCGTCGCCAAGTTTCTCCTCGGCCAGGCACAAAAGGTGGTTACACGACGGTGGCAACAATACAAGCAATTGGCGCAGGCTCCGGCCGCGCAGCCTGTGTAATCTTTGGATAAGGGCCGCGATGAACCTAACAACAAACTATCTCGGTATGATCTTGAAGAATCCCATCGTCGCTTCTTCATCACCCCTCTCACACACGGTCGACAGCATCCGCCGTCTTGAAGACGCCGGCGTCGCAGCAGTTGTCATGTATTCACTGTTTGAAGAGCAGGTCGGTTTCGATAGCTATTACATCGACCATCACCTCACCCAGGGCATTGACAGCTACGCGGAGTCGATCAGCTATTTCCCTGACATGCAGAGCTATAACGTTGGGCCGGACGAATACGTTAATTTGATCCGGCGGGCCAAGGAAGCGGTCGACATTCCTATTATCGGCAGCTTGAACGGGGCGTCTGTTGGTGGCTGGACGGATTACGCTACGGTAATCGAAGAGGCAGGCGCTGACGCTCTCGAACTAAATATTTATTACCTTCCGACCAACACGCAGATGTCAGGCATTGAGGTGGAAACACTCTATCTCGATATTCTTTTGTCAGTAAGACAGGCTGTAAATATTCCCGTGGCAGTGAAAATTGGTCCTTTCTTCAGCTCCATTCCTAATATGGCAAGTCGTTTAAGTGATGCGGGCGCCGATGGGTTGGTCCTCTTCAATCGCTTTTACCAACCGGACTTTGATTTGGAACATCTCGAAGTAGCGCCGCGCCTGGTGTTGAGTAATTCGGATGATCTGCGTTTGCCTTTACGTTGGGTCGCAATTCTGTACGGGAAGTTAACCGCCGATTTTGCGATAACCAGTGGGATCCATACTTCGCACGATATCATAAAGGGCTTAATGGCAGGTGCAAAAGTTACCATGATGGCGTCAGAGCTATTGCAGCACGGTGTTCGCCGGGTAGGACAGGTTCTGAATGAGCTGGTCAACTGGATGAACGAACATGAATACGAGAGCGTGATGCAGATGACCGGCGCGATGAGTCAAAAGCACTGCGCCGAACCTGCCGCTTTTGAAAGAGCAAACTACATGAAGATGCTGGATTCGTATCGCCCACTGAATTGAGCTCAGCCGTGACGAATGATTCCGGATTGTCCACAGGTACTAGCACGATGCTCCACACGCGACGAATGGAACACGAACATTCACCGGATGCTATTCGGCGACGTCTGGAGAGTGGTCCAAAACACAATTATCTTCGCGACTGGATCTATGGTGGCATCGATGGCGCGGTGACTACGCTGGCCGTCGTTACGGGAGTTTCCGGCGCTCAGCTTTCAAAGTGGATCATACTGGCATTGGGATTTGCCAACTTGTTTGCCGATGGATTCTCGATGGCATCGAGTAACTATCTCGGTACCAGATCGGAACATGATGATTGGCGCCGATTGCAGGATATCGAGAATCGTCACATCGACCTCGCGCCTGAGGGCGAGCGAGAAGAAATCAGACAGATTTTTGAACGCAAAGGATTCGAAGGTGAGGAACTTAATCGAATTGTCCAACTCATAACATCCGATCGTGAACGCTGGGTTCAAACGATGCTGATGGACGAATATGGATTACCTCACGCAGTCCGCTCACCGTGGGTTGCTGCGCTCTGCACGTTTACTGCGTTTCTGATTTGTGGACTGGCTCCATTGATCCCTTATCTATTTATTACGGAACACTCGCTGACGCTCTCGATAGCGCTGACTGCGATTGTTTTCTTTGTGATCGGCTCGGTAAAAAGCAGATGGTCCACTTCGTCGTGGTGGCATTCGGGTTTAACTACCCTCACAGTCGGCGCAATCGCTGGCTCGCTCGCGTACTGTACGGGTGTCGCCATTAAACGTTTATTGGGCTGATGTGGAGTCACGTCTGGATTCAATTTTGAATCGCGAACGGAGGCTGAAATGAGAAAGCTAAGATTCGGAACAAATTTCACGATATTTCTGCTCTTCTTTGGTGTTGCTACTCTCGAAGCGATGCAAACGGCGAATTGGATGAGAGCAGGTTTCTGGGTCGCAATCGGAACTGCATTCTTATACCTGGACAGCGCGCATGTATCCCGGCGAGATTCCTAACTCCAGATGTTAACCGATACGCATAACGTGCATAGGCCAGAACGCGCCGCATCGATCCATAGTGCGAATTTGTCCGCAACGGGTCGCAAAAAATCGCAGTAAAAATCGAGCTGAAGCCAATTGCGTCGCCTTTTTCCGCGGGCACAATGCTTGCACACACGGGAAATGTTCGGATTCGTGCGCCTTCGCGGCGTGGAATTGTTAACAGATTGAGGAGCAATATAATGATTACTACAGGAATGACAGTGCGCGAGGTAGCGATTGAACTCCCGCAAGCGACGAGACTCTTCGAAAAATTTAAGATCGACTACTGCTGCGGAGGGAATCAGCCATTAGTCGAAGCTTGCACTTCAGCCGGCGTCGATGTCGACAACGTGATGGCAATGTTGGCCGAAGTGAGTCAATCCATCTCACAGGTCGAGGGTACGCTAGATTTTCAAAACGCTTCCCTACCCGCGCTCATCACGCACATCGTCGACACGCACCACGTGTTCACCAAATCGGAAATGGAGAGGCTGCAATCGCTGGCCGACAAAGTACTCGCCGCGCATGGAGGCAATCATCCCGAACTCATCCATCTGGACGAGCTCTTCACGCGCCTTTGTGCCGATCTAAAACCACACATGTTTAAGGAAGAGCAGATCCTCTTCCCGTATATCGTGGGCATGGCAGAAGCAGCCGATCAGAAACGCGCTGTTCCTTTTGCTCCGTTCGGAACGGTGAAAAATCCCGTTCGCATGATGATGAGGGAACATGACACTGCCGGGGAGATCCTGCGCGAGATGCGTGTGCTAACCTCTGACTACACGGTGCCCGCCGACGCCTGCATTAGCTATCAGACGCTGTATCAAGCACTGGAGAATTTCGAGAAAGATCTTCACCAACATATCCACTTGGAAAACAACATACTCTTTCCCAAGGCGGTGGATCTGGAAAGAACTTAGCCACAGATTACACGGGATGAAAGAACGATTGTCGGACGATCACCACGCGGTGAGTAAGATCCTAAAGCAACTTCTGACTGCGTTAGACAACAAGGACGTAGAGACGAGCTACGCGAGGCTCGATCTTCTCTGGGCGCGGCTGGCAGTCCACATTCGAGCGGAACACCTGCACCTGTTTCCGGCGCTCGCGTCGAGACTTACTGAAGCGCAAGCGATGATCGATAGATTACGCGTCGATCATGATTTCTTCATGCGTGAACTCGCCCGAGCGATCGGCATTCTTCGCAAGGACGCCGAATTGACTGTTGTCGCCGACATCGTTCGAGAAGTTGAAAAACGATTGGCTACTCACAATGAGATTGAAGAGAATGAGATCTATCGTTGGTCGAGTACAATGTTTACTGAACCCGAGCAGCTAGAATTACTCGCGCGAATAAACGCTGAACTCGAAAATCGTCCACCGCGATTCTCAGAGGAGGCTTGGGCAAACAGTTTATGACTCGTCACTCGAACAATCGCAAGCCTGTCTTACTCGCGCTCGCGGCTTCTTTCGTGTTGACTGTCCTGATTGTTATCGGCTCACGCAATCTCGAACACTACGATGCCGCTCTGTTCGGCTACACCATTGCCAGCGTGGTGGCGTTCGGTGCGATTGTTTTTCGCTATGCGATCTGGTTGCAGCGTCCGGCTACGAGAGTCTATTGGCGGCGTGGCTGGAAACTGTACTTACAGAGAGAAAAATTTGTACAGAACACTACGAACGCGGCTAAGACAATAGCCACCAACCTGGTTGGACAGCGTTTCATCTTCAAACGCGGGTTTTCGCGATGGGCCATGCACTTCCTGATCATGTGGGGCTGTGTTCTGTCGGCGCTCATTACCTTTCCCCTCGTGTTTGGCTGGGTACATTTCAAACTTGAAGGTGAACTCGGTTATCGCGCCTACGTCTTTGGTTTTCCGCTGAACGTCATGCAGGGACGCAGCCTTATTGCCTGGATAACATTTCACGCCCTCGACTTCACTGCTGTGATGGTGATTGCCGGATGCGCGATTGCGATTCATCGCCGGCTACGCGATCGAGGCGCGATTGCGTTGCAGCAATTCACACTCGACTTCGTCCCGCACATGCTGCTGATTGCGATCTCAGTCACCGGCCTCATGTTGACCGCGTCAAGTCTGTGGCTCAACGGCTATATGTACCACTTCATCGCGCTGACTCATCAGGCAACAGTAATCATGACGCTCTTCTATCTGCCGTTTGGAAAACTATTTCATGTGGTGCAGCGTCCGGCGTCGATAGGTGTTGAGCTTTATCAGGAGCGCGCGCGGGAAATGCCGCAAGCCAGGTGCGCGCGTTGCGGGGCTGAATTTGTGGCGCAACTCTGGCTTGATGATTTGAAAACAGTAGTGGACAAACTCGGGTTTGATTATGCGTTGGGCGACGGCAAGACGCTCCAGGATTATTGTCCGCGCTGCAAGCGCATCATGCGCGGACTCGCGTATGCCAACCTTGCCGAAACGACGGAGAAAGTATTTCGAGGTTCACGGATGGATCATGAGTAGAGTCGAACATCTGGATCAGATCATCGAGGAGTTTGGTCCTCACCTTCACGACGCCCCGCACGATGGCTGGCGCGCGGATCGCGTCATCGATAGCGTCGTGCCTACTCATTGCCCATATTGCGCAGTGCAGTGCGGAATGAACCTGCTCGTGGAAAATAATCACGTCGTCGGAGTTGAGCCACGTTATGACTTCCCGGTTAATGAAGGCCGGCTTTGTCCGAAAGGCGTAACAGCTTACCTACAGGTTCACCATCCGGATCGTCTGCTTCATCCGTTAATCAAACGCAACGGACGTTTCGAACGTGCGAGTTGGGACGAAGCACTGGATCTCGTCGTCGCCAAATTCAAAGAACTGCAAACGAAGTACGCCAGGGATTCAATCGGAGTCTATTCAGGCTCTTCTCTGACTACTGAGAAAACTTACCTGATGGGCAAGTTTGCGCGCGCGGGATTAGGGACGCGCTACGTCGATTACAACGGCCGGCTGTGCATGGTGTCAGCGGCCGCGGGGAACAATAAAGCATTCGGTATCGATCGTGCGGCAAATCCATGGAGCGATATTCCGTTAGCCGAGGTTCTACTAATTGCCGGCTCTAACTGTGCCGAAACCTTTCCTGTGCTGAATAAATTCCTGTGGCAACAGCGCGACAATGGCGGACGATGGATAATCGTCGATCCGCGTGAAACGCCGACAGCGCGACAAGGAGATTTACACCTTCAGCTTAAGCCGGGCACCGATGTCGCACTCGCTAATGGAATGTTGCACGTGCTCGTCGAAGAGAATCTCATCGACCATGCTTTTATCAGCTCACGCACGAACGGTTGGGAGGCAACCCTCGAGCTGGTATCGCGTTATTCCCCTGATGTCGCCTCGCAGATCTGCGGCGTGCCCGCGCAAAAGATCGTCGACGCTGCGCGCCTCTATGGGCGCGCGAAAACAGCGATGGTCATGCACGCTCGAGGAATCGAACATCACACGAATGGCGTCAACAACGTGCTGTCTTATATCAATCTCGTCCTGGCAACCGGCAAGCTAGGCGCACCCGGCCGTGGTTACGGAACGATCACTGGCCAGGGCAACGGTCAGGGTGGACGCGAGCATGGTCAAAAAGCCGATCAACTTCCCGGACAACGTTCGATCTCCAACCCTGAACATCGAAAACACGTGTGCCAGGTTTGGGGCCTGCCGGAAGATGAACTACCGCAAGCGGGAGTTTCTGTTGTCGAGATGTTCACCAAGATGCGCGAAGGTGAGATTCGCGGCTTGTTGTCGATCTGTAACAACGTGATGGTGAGTCTGCCTGATATCAACGATGTTCGTCGTTCGCTTGAAGTACTCGACTTCTACGTCTGCATCGATTTTTTCATGTCCGAAGGCGCGCGTTATGCGGATGTGGTATTGCCCGGTTCAGCCTGGAGTGAAGATGAAGGCGTCACGTGTAATAGCGAGGGGCGTGTCGTAAAGATCAACAAAGCCAATGATCCACCGGGCGAGGCTCGCGCTGATTGGTGGATTGTCCAGGAGATCGCGCGCCGTATGGGCCGCGGTAAGTATTTTAGCTTCGAGTCGCCTCGTGAAATCTTCGACGAACTGCGTGTTGCGTCGCGCGGCGGCAACGCCGATTACTACGGTATAACATGGGAGAAGATCGAAAAAAACAATGGCATCTTCTGGCCGTGTCCAACTGAAGATCATCCGGGCACGCCGCGTTTGTTTGAGGATCGCTTCTATCACCCTGACGGGAAGGCGAAGTTCCACGCGATTGAATACAACCCTCCGAACGAAGTCCCTGATGAAGAATTTCCGTTGATACTGACCAGCGGACGCGTGGTCTACCAGTATCTTTCAGGCAATCAAACTCGACGCATTGGTTTTCTGGTGGAGCAATGTCCGGAGCCTTATGTCGAAGTCCATCCGGAAACGGCCGCGAAACTGAAGATTAACGACGGTGAACGTGTGCGCGTGCTCTCGCGACGCGGTGACGGTGTGTTTCCAGTCCTGGTGGTACGGACCATTCGTGAGGACACAATCTTCATTCCGTATCACTGGGGAGAACAACTGGCAGTAAATCAGTTGACGAATCCGGCACTCGATCCGACTTCGAAGATTCCCGAGTTCAAGGCTTGTGCAGCGCGAATTGAAAAGATTCATTCGAGACAGTTGCCGATTCTCGGTCGTCAACGCAAAGGCGCATCGGCGAGCGAGGTGAAAAGGGGGTAGCAGATGGAAGAGACGATGTTCATCGATCCGCAACGTTGCATAGGCTGCCGGGCGTGTGTCGCAGCGTGTCGCGAGTGTGCGACACATAAAGGCTATTCGATGATCTTCGTTGACTACATCGATCGCGCCGAAACGACGGCGACAATGCCGACTCTCTGCATGCATTGCAAGGAACCGACGTGCGCGTTGGTTTGCCCGGCTGATGCGATCAAAGTTTCGGATGACGGCGTGGTGATGTCAGCGCTTAAGCCGCGCTGCCTCGATTGTAGAAACTGCGTCAACGCCTGCCCATTCGGAGTGCCGAAGTACAACACCGAGATTCACCTCCAGATGAAGTGCGACATGTGTTACGACCGTTCATCTGAAGGTCTGAAGCCAATGTGCGCAAGTGTCTGTCCGACTGGCGCTATCTCGTTTGGCAAGTATGAACAGATTGTGCCGTTGCGGCGGACTAAGCCAGTAAATGTGCACGTGTTTGGCAATCAGAGTGTCGAAACGAAGGTCTACCTGATGTTGCCAACAGACGCGGACGAAGTGACGGTCGATGGCTGCGGCGTTTTCGAGGGCATGCTGACGCGTGCAGACGAATCGTGGATTGACACGCAGGTAGAGCACTCAGACAAGAGCAATGAGTTTTAAAGATCACTGTTGGACGAGGTCAGTACCGTAACGCGGTGGGTCAGTTGCCACGATTTCTGAGAGTACTCTTGCCGATAGCGACCCGACGCTACCGCATTACGGTACTGACTTCGTCCAAGCACAAACAACAATGACTAAGAATCTTTCGGAAACCATCAAGCGCGTAATACAAGACGAAAGCGACGTTAGCGCCGCAACAGCGGCGTATCAAGCTGAGTTTCCCTACGAACGTGATGAGGAAGCTCAAGTCACTCGCCGTGAGTTCTGCAACTTCCTCGGACTGACGTCCGCGGCGCTCTTCGTTGGCGCTGCCGGCTTTGCCGCAAAGGCCACACTCGATGCACGCGAATCAGTATCACTGCCGGTGGCGCCTATCGGTGGCGCAGAGACGCTCGCGCCGAACAGCAGTTTAAATTTCAGTTATCCAACCGCGAAAGATTCCGCGATCCTCGTCCGCACGGCAGACGGCGCCTATCACGCTTACGGGCAGAAGTGTACGCACCTGAGTTGTCCTGTTTATTACGCGCGCGACCATCAACGACTGGAATGTCCTTGTCATGAAGGTGCATTTGACGCCGTGACCGGCAGTGTTCTCTATGGTCCACCGCCACGCGCGTTAGACACTATCGAAGTTGAAATGCGTGACGGACAACTCTGGGCCACCGGCAGAACCGCGGCGCAGCCGGAAAATGGAGGGTGAGTTGAGCAAACAACGATCGAAAGCAGGTCAAGCCGCAGTTTGGCAGGCTCGGTTGATCATGCTTGTCATGATCAATATCGCACAACTTTGGATCCTTGCTGCGACGGTGGATGCGGCACTGGCTCGACATTATTCCGTCTTGTTGCCGCTGGTCGTGGCTTCTGGTGTTTGCCTCCTTATTACTGTGTCGATCATTAAGTGGTGGCGACCGACCTCGCGCGAGAAAACCAGCAGCGGTTATGTTCGCGGTAACAACCGATGAAGCAAAAGATCACAGGTTTCGATCAAGACGACGAGCATCACTGGCGCGCCATCCTGGCGTGCGAGCATCGACAGCACGTGCGGCATGACCCGCCGCTGACCACTCGTAGCTGGGTTCTGACTGAAGAAGGCCGCGCCGCACACATTGGTCTCGAGCTCGATTGCAAACGATGCGATGAAGATAGTCCCTTAAACAACTCTAGCTAGAACAAGTCAGGAAGAGGGGCTTGCCCCCGCCGATTGGAATTCCCCTGACC
>DATEWS010000485.1:0-2704 GCA_035257785.1 Pyrinomonadaceae bacterium | reverse complement strand
CGCGGCGGCGATGATCGTCGTCGCATCGGTGCCGACGACAACGTTCGTTCCCATTTCGACTGTGATGGGACGCTCAGTGTTCTCGCGAAGCGTCAGACAGGGAATACCGAGGTATGTTGTTTCTTCCTGGATGCCGCCCGAGTCGGTCAACACCAAACGCGCGCTGCTCGAGAGATTGAGGAAGTCGAGATAACCGAGCGGGTCGATCGTTCGCAGATCTTTCATCGACTCGACGCGTTCGCTCAAGCCAAGCTCAGCGATCGTCTTTCTGGTCCGCGGGTGAACCGGGAAAACGATTGGCAACTTCGCGGAGATCGCTTCAAGCGCGTCGAGAATCGGTTCGAACGACGCGCGCATATCGACGTTTGAAGGACGGTGCAGTGTCAACAAAGCGTAATCGCCGTTTAGTCCTAACGTCTGTCTTGTCTGCAACTCGCGGGCCTTCTTCAGGTTCTTTTGTAACGAGTCGATCATGACGTTGCCGACGAAGCGAATACGCTCGCGCGGAATGCCTTCCGCAACGAGGTTCTCGTCGGCGTCGGGTGAGGGCGTGAAGAGTAGATCGGCGATCTGATCGGTGAGCAGCCGGTTGATCTCTTCGGGCATCGTGCGATCGCGGCTGCGCAGTCCGGCTTCGACGTGTGCGACCTTGATTCCGAGTTTCACACAAACGAGCGCACAGGCGATGGTCGAGTTGACGTCGCCAACCACTAAAACCCAGTCAGGTTTTTCACTCAGCACGACAGGCTCAAAGCGTTCCATCACTGCCGCGGTCTGGGCCGCGTGTGAACCGGAGCCGACACCGAGATGTGTGTCAGGTTGCGGGAGTTCGAGGTCGGTGAAAAACGAGTCAGACATCGCCGCGTCGTAGTGCTGGCCGGTATGGACCACGAGCGGCAGAAATTTCGTGGGACGCTTCTTCATCGCGGCCACGATCGGCGCCACTTTCATGAAGTTGGGCCGCGCGCCAACGACGTTAATGACCTTCAGCATCGTTTAATTCAAGCCACGGATGAACGCGAATGAACACGGATTACAACCGAATGATCCGGGCGCTGCTCTCGCGTCTGACGTCGCCGTTGAGCGCGTTGCGCGTGTCGACGATAAGCGGAGCGAGCGAACATACGCGCTTATAGTCGATCTCGCTGTGGTCCGTAACGATGATCACGCAGTCAGCCGACTCGAGCTCTTCGTTCGTCAACGACACCGACTGCAGCGGCTCGCCACCCGAATCAGTGTGCGCATCGTCAAAACGAACTTCAGCAACAAACGGATCGTGATAACGAACGTTCGCGCCTTTCGCGCGCAGTCGATCGATGATCGAGAGCGCCGGACTCTCGCGCACGTCGTTGATATCTTTCTTGTAAGCAACGCCGAGCAGCAACACGTTTGAGCCCTTCATCGCCTTGCGCTCGTCGTTCAGCCCGTCCGAGACGAGTTGGACCACGTGCTCGGGCATGCGCGAGTTCACTTCCTCCGCAAGACCGATGAAGCGCGAATCAAAACCGTGTTGCCGCGCTTTCCACGAGAGGTAATGCGGATCGAGCGGAATGCAGTGACCGCCGATCCCCGGCCCCGGATAAAAAGGCATGAACCCAAACGGCTTGGTCGCAGCCGCGCGAATCACTTCCCAGGTGTCGATGTTCAGCGCGTAGCAAAGCCGCGCCATCTCGTTTGCCATGCCGATGTTGACTGCGCGAAACGTGTTTTCGAGCAACTTCGCCGCTTCCGCAACTCTCGCCGAACTAACGGCGAAAACATCGTTAACGATCTGCGAATAAAGATGTGCCGCGACCGAAGTGGAATCGGCTGTTACACCACCAACGACTTTCGGAATGTTGTGCGTAAGAAACTGCGGATTCCCGGGGTCAACACGCTCCGGCGAGAACGCCAGCAGGAAATCCTCGTCGAGCTTCAGCCCTTTCTCTTCAAACATTGGGAGCAGCACTTCGTCCGTAGTGCCCGGATAAGTGGTCGACTCGAGAATGATCAACTGACCGCGACGCAGACGCTTCGCGATCTCTTCCGTCGCCGCGAGAATGTAAGAAACGTCAGGCTCTTTGGTCTTGCGCAACGGCGTCGGAACGCAAATGATGATCGCGTCGCAATCGGCCAGTTGATTGAAATCCGTGGTGGCCGAAAGTCGCTTCGCGTCGACTACTTCTTTGAGTTTGTTCGACGGCACGTCGCCAATATAAGAAGTGCCGGCGTTGATTTGTGTGGCCTTCGACTCGTCAACTTCAAAGCCGGTCCCCTTGAAACCTTTGGAGGCAAACTCGACCAGCAAAGGCAATCCGACATACCCAAGGCCGATGACACCCACGTGGGCCTGCTTGTTTGTGATGCGACTGATTAGTTCATTTTTCATATGAATGCGTTCCAGAAGCGGAACCACGAAAGACTAGGGGAGCGACTTGAGCAGTGTCAAGTAAGAAGATCTGTGGCACTATACGCAACCGCAAATGTTCAAAGAAGCTCCCGCCAAACTCGTCCGTGGCCTGAGCCTGCTTGACGCCACGATGATCGTCGTGGGATCGATGATCGGGTCGGGAATCTTCATCACTTCAGCCGAATCGTCGCGTTTAGTCGGATCGCCCGGCTGGCTTCTGGCAGCCTGGGCGCTCGCGGGCGTGCTCACGATCACGGGCGCACTTTGCTGCGCGGAGCTCGCAGCGATGTGGCCACGCGCTGGTGGTCAGTACGT
>DATEWS010000484.1:0-10553 GCA_035257785.1 Pyrinomonadaceae bacterium | reverse complement strand
AGCAGAGAGGCGTGTTGCTACTCACCGACATGTTTGGTGGCACGCCCACCAACATCGCTTCGATGTTCCTCGAAGAGGGCTCGGTCGAAGTGATAACCGGCGTGAACCTGCCGATGGTTATCAAACTCGCGACCGCGACTGCCGAAGATTCGCTTGCGGAGATAGCCCGAAAGATCTGCGACCAGGGACGACAGGGAATCTATCTCGCCGGCGCCTTGCTCGCGACACCACCACCGAAAAGCGGAGCCGATTGATTGTGGCCGAACGCAGAGTCAAGGTCACCAGTCGTCTCGGTCTTCATGCACGCGCCGCCGCCAACCTCGTACGCGTGGCGAGCCAGTTCAAAAGCGGTCTCACGTTGCAACGTCTCGACGGCAGTGCCGAAGCGGATGCGAAGTCCATTCTCAGCATCCTGACGCTTGCGGCAAGTCGTGGCACCGATCTGCGCATCGTGGCGACTGGCGACGATGAACAGGCCGCGCTCGACGCGGTTGTCGGTCTCTTTTCGCGTGATTTTGACGAATTCGAAAAAGACGACCGCAGGCACATTTCCCGCGCCATAAACGAGTTGCGCTGCAAAGGTCTCGGTGTTTCCGATGGTGTTGTGATCGGGCGTGTACTGCGTTTACAGGAAGGCACGCGCGAGGTCTATCGCGCCGAGATTGCGCAGGAAGATCTCGAGCGTGAACGAAGACGGTTTCGCGCCGCGGTGCGACTATCGCGCCGCCAACTCGAAGCCATCAAAGACCGCGCTGAAAAAGAGCTTGGCCGTGGTCATGCCTACATCTTTGACGCGCACCTGCTCTTTCTTCAGGATGCAAAACTCACGCGCGACGTTGAAGACTATATCGACAGAGAACGCTGCAACGCCGAATGGGCGGCGAAAGTTGTAGGCGATCGATTGCTTTCGATCTACACCCAGATCAACGACGACTATCTGCGCGAGCGTGGTTCCGACATCGAAGACGTGATTCAACGCTTGCTGGCGAATTTAACGGGAGAAGGTCCGAAGTATCCGAATCTTTTGGAAGATGCAGTGATCGTGTCGACTGATCTTCTGCCCTCGACGGTGGCGGAGTTGAATCTCAAACACGTTAAGGCGATCGCGACTGACGCCGGCGGCTGGACGTCGCATATGGCGATCATCGCGCGCGGTCTTGGCCTGACCGCTGTCGTCGGACTGCGCGATTTCTACCATCGCACGCGCACGGGCGATCGCATCGTCGTCGATGCGCGACGTGGCGAAGTGATTCTTCACCCTTCATCCGAAACTGTCGAACAGTATCAGTTCACAACCGGCAGTGTTGGTCCAACTCTCGCGCCACCGGATAAGATCGAGTGCGGGCCCGTTAAGACTGCTGATGGCGTCGAGATTTTGCTGCGAGCAAATGTTGAGCTGCCAACGGAGTTTCGCGCGGTCAATGATTTTGGTGCATGTGGCGTAGGGTTGTTTCGCTCGGAGTTTCTGTTATCGCGACCAGGCCTGATGAGCTCGGAACAGCAGCAATACGAGGCGTACAAGTCACTCGCTGAAGCTGCTGGTGAGTACGGAGCGATCGTTCGTTTGTTTGATGTTGGCGGTGAAGTCGGATCTGAAGTGAAGGAGCGAGAACGCAATCCCGCACTCGGCTTGCGTGCAGTTCGATTCAACCTGCGACACAAACAGATCATGCGTACGCAAGTGCGCGCTATCCTGCGTGCAGCGGCTGCGGGACGGCTGAGTCTCGTAATTCCGATGGTGGCTGACGTTGCCGATGTGCGCATGTCAAAGCGAGTGATTGAGGAAGAGATTGAGAATTTGGCGGCGGAGAATGTTGCGTTTTCCGCCGTTCAGATCGGCGCGATGATCGAGATCCCGTCCGCGGTTTTGACTGCGGAAAAGATCGCAAGTGAAGTTGACTTTTTTGAGCTCGGAACAAACGATCTGGTCCAATACACCCTTGCAGTGGATCGCGGTAACGACAAGGTTTCAGACTGGTTTCGCACGCTGCATCCGGCAGTGCTTTACGGTATCGATCGCACGTTGCAGGCCGCCAGAGACGCGCAGATCCCAGTGATTGTTTGTGGTGAAATGGCTTCGACGCCAGCGTATGCAGTGTTGCTGGCGGGAATGGGCACAGTTGATCTCAGTATGATTCCCGCAATGATCCCGCGAGTCAGATCAGTGCTTTCGCAAATTAAGGCGAGCGAGGCTCGTGAGATTGCGACAAAGTGTCTCGCGGCGGGGACGGCCGAGGAAGTTGAGGAGCATGTGCGAAACGAGTTCAAAGCCCGCTGGCCCGAGCTGTTTCCACCCAACGCGCTGCCGAAGACACCTGAAAGTTCTGAATGAACAAGCTCGTCAATCTGCTCATCGTTAAATCCGTTCTCGACACGATTCTGGTGGCGACGATTGCGATGGTTGTTTACTTGAATGCGTTCCCGCCGACATTTCACGGCTGGGGCGAAGCCGTGGTCCGGGAGAAGAGAATTGCTGGTTGGGCCGTTAACGATGCCGATCCGTGGCAGCGCGTTGAGGTGCAACTCTTTATTGATGGGAGGCTGGTCGGAACGCAGTTGGCCCAACTCTCGCGGCCCGATGTAGCTGCGGCTGGATGGTCCAGGGATGAGTGGCACGGGTACAGCTTTGATGTGGGTGATTTAAAGACGGGAATGCATGAAGCGAGAGTGTATGCAGTGCACGCGACCGGTGATGGTGCGCGTTACACATTGCAGTTGCTTGGGAATCCAATCAAGTTCGAAATTAGAGAATAGGTCCTATAGGAGTTATAGGACCTATATTCTGGTAATGCAAAACGAAGACTCTATCCACCCCTCAACACTCGCAATCTGGGAGATCGTCTCCGTCCTCGTCTCCTGTTGGATCGCCGAGTGGGTGGTCCTCGCTTTCATTGGTCCGAACAAACTCGCGCTCGCAATTCCGGTTGCGCTCGCGCTCGCTCTGATGATCTGCTCGCATCGCATCTACGGCGAGACGTTGCAGGATCTCGGCTTTCGCATCGACAACTTCCTTACAAGTGCGAAGCTCTTGTTGTTACCGACAATCATCGCGATCGCGTTGATCGTAGTTGTCTCTGGTTTCGCGCCCGTTGATCGTCCGTTCCGCTGGCGTTTCCTGCTGGTACCTTTGTGGGCTCTCTTTCAGCAGTACGCGTTACAGGGCTACATCAATCGTCGCGCTCAGCTCCTCACCGGCAAGGGCGGGAGGAGTGTCTTATTAGTCGCGTTGATCTTTGCAGCAGTCCATCTGCCTAACCCATTACTGTTCGCCCTGACGTTCGCGGGCGGCGTGATCTGGGCCGTCGTTTACCAAAAACAACCCAACCTCTTCGCCCTCGCGCTGTCTCACGCTCTAACTTCGGTCACAGTGGCGCTCTTCCTGCCCTCTGCGTGGACGAACAGCCTGCGCGTCGGCTTCAAATACTTCGGCTAAAAAACTAATTGACGGGTGGTGTATACCTGTTGAACACCCTTTGCTATAATCCAACCGCCTTGCATAAGAACAGGTCGGGCGGTTGCTGCCGGCGTCAGCCGGGAGAGGAAAGTCCGAACACCACAGGGCAGCGAGCCCGCTAACGGCGGGGCGCCTGACGGCCTAAGGGCTGTCGGGCGACGACAAGTGCAACAGAAAACAAACCAGCCCGGCAACGGGTGATGGGTGAAATGGTGCGGTAAGAGCGCACCGGCGCGTGTGGTGACATGCGCGGCCAGGCAAACTCCTCGCGGTGCAAGACCAAATAGGGAGGCGTCAAACAGGGCTGCCCGCCCGAAGCGGACTTCGGTTCGCTACGACCTCCGGGTAGGTCGCTGGAGCCAGCCGGCAACGGCTGGACTAGATGAATGATCGCCACTTCGAGTTAATCGAAGTACAGAATTCGGCTTACAGACCTGTTCCGTATTTGCAGGGTAAATCCCGACGGGATCAAAGAGGCGGATAGATGGCTAATCGCAAAGGCGTTTTTATAGGCGCATACGTTCCTAACCACCTGAAGGAATCACTTCGTCGCCGCGCGGCCGCCGAGCACCGCACGCTCTCACAGGAAATCACGCGCATCCTGGAAGAGGCAGTGCATGGTCGTGGTCTGCCTCCGGGAAGTCTCGACCGCCGCACCAAGGACTCACAACCTCGCCGGCGTGCTAGTGACCCCCAGCCTCGACGTCGAGCCCAGGATGAGCCGTACGCTGGTGGGAATAACGAGCGCAGCTAAGGCGTCCCTGTAGTCCGGTCATGAAATACCTTGTAATTGTTGTGCTGGTCAGCATTATTTTCGTGCTGGTCTACGCGCGCGTGCGTCCATACCTCAAGCTGATTCAAAAGATCGTGCAGTCGTTTAACGTGGTGACGGACATCAACACGTCGATCGCGTCGCATCAAAAAACGCCCTCTCGCAACCAACTCATTCGCTGCGATCACTGCGGCGCGTTTATACCAGCCGAACGCGCGCTGAGTTTGAATTCAGGGCTCGCGAACTTTTGCTCAACTGAGTGCATGGAGAAGGAGCCCGCGTCCAGTAAACGCAAGATAGCCGGATAAAGCAGAAGAGTTTCACACGAAGGCACAGAGAAAAACACGAAGGCACAAACAAAACTTTGTGCCTTTGTGTGAAACCTGTCTCTAAACTTCCTGGGCCTCACGAATGCCGCGATCAGTGTCAGTGAACCACAACACGGTCAGTCCGACGACGAAGAAAAAGATCAGCGACAGCAGTGCGAGCCGGTAAGAGCCGGTGCGGGCGATGACGATGCTGAATAGCAACGGTCCCATCCATGACGTGCCGCGGTCCGATACTTCATAAATTCCGAAGAAGGACGCTTCTTTACCCGCGGGGATCATTCGTGAGAAGAGTGATCTTGAAAGTGCCTGCGAACCACCGAGAACAATCGCGATCACTGCCGCCATCACCCACGCTTCCGGCACGCTATGCAGAAACTTATACGCATAGATCACGACACCAACCCAGATCACGAGGGACACGATGATCGCGTTTTTCGTCTTGATGAGATACGCGAGTCGCTCGAAGATCAGGGCGCCCGCCACGGCCACGAATTGGACCATCAGATAGATTTCCAGCAGGAAAACGGGATTGCCACCCGGATAGAGTTCCTGTTCGAGGAAAGCGCTCGACGCAACGATCACCGTCTGAATGCCGTCGTTGTAAATCAGATATCCGAGCAGGTAGCGCGCGGTCAGCGGCAGTCGTCGCAGCTCCTTTAAAGTAGCAACGATCTCTTTAAACCCAGCCGTGAGGTAACTCTCTCCCGGTGGCAGACTCTTCTGCTTCGGCCGCGACTTTAACAAGTAGAAACTAATTATCGCGAACCCGCCCCACCAAACCCCCGCGGACAAAAGCGACAGGCGCACTGCAAGCCCGGCTGTGATCCCTAACTGCTCGGCACGCAGTACGAGCAACAGGTTCAACACAAGCAGGATCGCGCCGCCGAGATAACCGTACGCAAACCCGCGACTCGAAATCTTGTCCGCTTGATCCTCAGTCGTGATCTCGGGCAGAAACGCGTTGTAAAAAACTACCGACGCCCCAAAGCCGACGTTTGCGATGATGAACAGCAAACCTCCGAACAGGTAGAGATTGCCCTGGATAAAGAACATCAGGCAGTTGGCAGCGACGGCGATGTAACAAAACAACGCCATCAACCGCTTCTTCAAATCCGAGTAATCGCCGAGCGCCCCGAGAATCGGTAACAGAAACACCTGAGCGCCCACCGAGATCGAAACGCACAACGTCGGCAATGACTTGGCGGTGACCGCGCCGAGTGGTCCAAGATTCATTACCACGCCATTCTCGCCCACCGCGGTCTGAGCGAGCCGCGTCAGATAGGGACTGAAAAGCGCGCCCACCACCGTCGTGTAAAAAGCGGAGTTGGCCCAGTCGTACATCTTCCAGCCGAAGAGTTCGCGGGGATTGTTTTTGTCGCTGGTTGAGGTAACGCCTACTTCACTCGCTGTCGTAGTCATGAAGGAGACCGCGCTCGCGATACAGATTGAGCTTGTTATGAAGAGTTTTCAGACTGATGCCCAACAACTCGGCCGCACGAGTCTTGTTGTTCTTGGTCTTTTGCAGGGTGCGCATGATCATCTGTCGCTCGACTTCCTCGAGCGGCGTACCGACCGGCAGCGACAGTGTGTCTTCATTGCGCAAACGTTCGCGCTGTTCGATCGGATACGGCGCGAAATGATGGCGTTCGATCTGCGGACCGGAACAGATGATCACGGCGCGTTCGATCACGTTGCGAAGTTCGCGAACGTTACCGGGCCATGAATGAAACTGAAGTGCTTCGAGCGCTGCTGAACTCATAAAACGCGCCGGCCGGCCGTGTCGTTCAGCAAGTTGCGTGACAAGGTGCTGCGCGAGTACCGGCAAGTCTTCTTTTCGCTCGCGCAGTGATGGAAGATGAATGCCGAAGACGTTGAGACGGTAAAGCAGGTCATCGCGCAGTTTGCCTTCGGAGACGGCTTGCTGCGGTTGGCGATTCGTTGCGGCAAGTAAACGAACGTCGACTTCGATCTCTTTACGACTGCCGAGTCGCCTGACAGCGCGCTCTTCGATCACTCGCAGCAGCTTCGCTTGCAGCAACGCAGGCATCTCGCCGATCTCGTCGAGTAGCAACGTGCCGGTGTCGGCTAGTTCAAAACATCCCTGGCGACGCGATGCAGCGCCAGTGAACGCGCCCTTTTCGTGTCCAAACAGTTCCGACTCCATCAACGACTCGGGAATCGCCGAACAGTTGATCGCGACGAACGGTTTGTCATGTCGCGGGCTCATCTTGTGAATCGTGCGCGCGACGAGTTCTTTACCCGTGCCCGATTCGCCGGTGATCAAGACGGAGGCTGACGATGGCGCGACCTGCTCGATCAGAAAGTAGATCTTCCGGATCGACTCTGACTTGCCGACGAGCTCACCGTAAACGCTACGATCCTGATCAATCGACGTAGACATCCGCGCCAGTGTAGCACAGTAAATCTGCGGCTTATTTCGAAAAGTAATCGGCGATTGCCTGGGCCAGATCGGCGCTCGTGAAAGTTGTCGGTTGGATGTCGACGTGCAAACCGTATTCGACGGCGGTGTTGGCGGTGACTGCACCGATACATGCGATGGCGAGACCCGGCAAGACTTTTCCGAGATCGTGCGTGTCGAAGAGTTTGGCGAGGTTTTTGATGGTCGAGGGACTCGTGAAGGCGATGCAGTCGCCGCTGCCGGCAAGCATCGCGCTCAGTTTTCCGCGATCGAGATCTTCAGGCAGCACGGTTTGATATGCGGGCACGACATCGACGCGCGCACCGGCTTCTTCGAGCGCTCTCGGTAAATACTCGCGACCGACTAAGGCGCGTGGCAGGAGAATGTTCAGACCGCCCAGTCGTTCCGCGCCGCCGACAAACTCGCTCAACGTTGCGAACACGCCTTCAGCAGTGGATTGCGAAGGAACAAGGTCGACGTGAACGTGTGCTTCGTGAAGTTTGTCAGCCGTGCGTTGCCCGATCGCGCAGACGCGGATCTCGTCCAGATCTTCGATCTTCAAGCCGCGAGTGGTGAGGCGCTTGAGAAAAAACTCGACACCGTTGGCGGATGTGAGAATGAGCCAGTCGTAGCCGTAGAGATGATCGAGAGCTTCGTCGAGGCGTTCGTAGTTGTTGAGTTCACGGATCTCGATCGTTGGGCAAGCGATGACGTGCGCGCCAAAATCCTCGAGAAGTTTAGTGAGTTCTTCAGCCTGCGACGCCGCGCGCGTGACGATGACCGTTCGCCCGTCGAGAGGTTTCGTCATTGCAGTAGAGTGCTTGCGCCGCGCTCGATCAACGCCGAGGCAAGGGAGGCGCCGATCTCTTCGGCTTTATCCGGAGGACCCGATAAAGAATCTTGCAATCTCTTCGATCCGTCCGGCCGGGCGACAAGACCGTCGAGTTTCAACAACTCGCCTTCGAGACGCGCATGCGCCGCAATTGGCAACTGGCAACCGCCACCCAACCCGCGTAGAAACGCACGTTCCGCCAAACACGCCACACGTGTTTCATGATGATCCAGGCGGCGCGTCGCCTCGACTGCGAATTCATCATCAATTCTCGTCTCGATCGCAATCGCACCCTGGCCCACCGCGGGCAACATGTGTTCGATCGGAATGCGCAAAGAAATGCGGTCCTGCAAACCAAGCCGCACCAAACCTGCGGACGCAAGTATCACCGCGTCATACTGACCTTCGTCGAGCTTTCGAATCCGTGTGTCAACATTCCCACGCAGATCTTTGATCACGAGATCATTGCGCCAGCATCTTAGCTGCGCGAGCCTCCGCTGACTCGACGTACCCACGATCGCACCTCGTGGCAGATTTCCAAGTGCCGCGGCATCGACTTCAGAACCGGATCGCAACACCAACGCGTCACGCGGATCTTCACGCTCGCAGATCGCGGTGATCGACAACCCTTCCGGAAGTATTGTCGGCAAATCCTTCAGTGAATGAACTGCGATATCGATACGATGATCGAGCAGCGCATCTTCGAGCTCTTTCGTGAAAACTCCCTTGCCGCCGATCACCGACAACGGATCGCTCTTCACGTCGCCCGTAGTTTTTATGACTTCGATACGAACATCGAACCCACGCAGGCGATCGCGCGCTTGTTCAGCCTGCCAGAGTGCAAGTTTCGAACCACGCGAACCGATTACGAGTTGTCGAGACATTCGTCGCTACTCCTCGAGGCCAAAGGGATCTTTCGGCAACTCCATTGGTTCTGGCTCGCTGGTCTCGTAGAAGCGACGCATCTGGTTGAGGATGGGATGTGAGATCTTGTTAACGGTGGACAGCAGCAGCGACTCGATCGCAGCTTCCTGTTCCTGAGTCAGTGGTCCAAGCCGCTTGCGCTGCCGCGTGAGTTCCTCGCGAGCGATGTCCTGCATGTTTTGTTTCAGAGCGCCGATGCTTGGTCCAAAGTCCAGCAAACGCAACTTCTGCTGAAACTGCATGACTTCCGACTGTACGATCAGTTCAGCTCGCTCAGCCTCACGCTCACGCTCGCGAATGTTTGAAGTAATTACTGACTCGAGATCGTCGATGTCGAATAGAAAGACGTTGGGAATTTTGCTGACGGCCGGTTCGATATTGCGCGGCACGCTGATATCGATGAAGCAGGTCGGACGATTACGCCGGCGCTCGAGTGCTTTGCGCGTACGCTCGGCAGTGACAACGTAATCCGGCGCGCCTGTCGAGCAGATAACGACGTCCGCCTCGGCGAAATGCTGGTCCATTTGATCGAGTGGAACTGTTGTCGCCCCAAACTCCTGAGCCATGTGGCGCGCGGTCGCTTCGGTCCGATTGGCGATGATGACGCGTGCGGCGCCCGCATTCACGAGATGGCGCGCGGATAGTTCCGCCATTTCACCGGCGCCGATGAGCATGACCGTGCAGCCTTTGAGTGCGCCGAAGATCTTCTTGCCGAGCTCGACCGCCATGTAACTAATCGAGACTGCGCTGCTGGCTATTCCGGTTTCGTTTCTCACTCGTTTCGCAACCCGGAACGTGTGATGGACTAAACGGTTCAGCACTCGACCGACGGTTCCGGCCTCAACGCCGACTGCGTACGCGTGACGTACCTGACCCAGGATCTGCGGCTCGCCAACGACCATCGAATCGAGTGACGAAGCGACGCGGAATAAATGTCGCACGGCTTCTTCGTCGGTGTGGCGATAGAGATGTGCTTCGAGAAATCCGGCAGGTAGATGACCGGAGGTATCGAGAAATTGTGTGATGCGTCCGGCGCCAAATTCGAGATTGTCGCTGGCCGTCGCGCCGAGGATCTCGACGCGATTGCAGGTTGAAACGATTAGTCCTTCACGAACGACGTCGCCATCGACGAGTTGGCGCAAGCCAAGGGCACACGCTTCATCGTTCAAAGCAAGTCGCTCGCGGATTTCCACCGGAGCCGTCTTGTGATTGACACCGACAAGGAGGATGGACATCTCGTTAAGCCTGAGAAAAACTCTTCATTATCCGAATACGTGATAGCCGCCGAGGAAGCGGGCCCCAAAAAAAGTCAACAGCACTAAAGCAAATCCGACTACGCCCAGCCATGCAGCGCTTCGTCCGCGCCAATTGGCCGTCAAGCGATAGATAATCAGGACAAAATAAAGCAGCCACGTTAGTAACGCGAAAATTTCCTTGGGATCGTTGCGCCAATAGCGCCCGAAACGTGTCGAGGACCACATTATCCCACTCACCATACCGAGCGTCAGCAGTAACAAACCCAGTGCGGCCGCACTCGTTGCGAGTTCGTTAACGGTGGTCAGCGGTGGGAGACGGTGAAAGATCGCACCGAAAGTCTTGAGTTTGAGCTCGCGTTCCTGGAGCAGGTACATCACACTGGCCATAAAAGCGATCGCGAAAGCAGCGTAGGCGAAGATCAAGAGCGTCGTGTGAATCGGGAACAACCAGGTCGCGGAAAAAGTCACTGGAGCATTAGGCGATGTTCCGATTAACAGGGCTACGAGCGTCAGTACGGATATCAGCGGCATCGTGAAAGCGCCGACCGCCTGCGTGCGATACCGGTA
>DATEWS010000483.1:0-2930 GCA_035257785.1 Pyrinomonadaceae bacterium | reverse complement strand
CAGCGTCAGTATAGATTAAAGTTGTACTCAAGCTGCATCGCGACTGAGACGGCTCGCCCGTCGCGCATCGCGGGCTCGAACCTGATCTGACGCGCGGCTGCAATCGCTCGTTCCGTCAATCCAAATGGCAACGTCCGCAGCGCGCGTATCTGCACCACCTCACCCGAACTTGCGAACACAACCTTCAACACAACCGTTCCCGTGATCTGATTCTTGCGTGCATCCTCAGTGTACTGTGGTTCTGGTTTAAGTAAGACACGCGCTCTCTGAACAAAACCTTCGCCACCGCCGCCACCAATCCCGCCATTATCATGATTGGCGTACCCGCCCCCAAGCGATCCTCCCCCACCACCGTAACCGATCTGCTTTTTGAGATCGCCCATATTCCCACCGCTGCCTGGTCCATAACCGGGTCCATCTCCATCGCCGGAGCCTGTTCCCGACTTCGTTCCGATTCCTTCGCGCGTGCCCGGGCCTTTGGATGGTATTTGCGACTGTGATAGCGGGTCACCATAAACCGGCTCTTTCAAGTCCTGCCAGAGTGCGGGATCGATATCGATGCCGGCGGCAGGAAGCACCGGCGTATTCACTGGAGGAGCAATCGGTATCGCGGCGGGAATCTTTGATGGTAGCGGCAACTCTCCGACTTGCTGTGGCAATAGAGTGCGATCTCCGCCGCCGCCTCCTCCTTGCGCGTGTTGCGGAGTTGGGCCAGAGCCTTCGCCTTTACCAGCACTCTGAAAACCGACTCGTCCAGTTCCGTTCAATCCGATGCCGAGGTCGCCGATCGGCCGTTGAGGGTTGAGCAGAACAATTCCCAAGGGCGGCTCCTCGATGTTTGCAACCACATTCACGCGTTTCCAACCCATTCTATCGATCACAAGGGCGGTGATTACGATGCAGAAAACGACGGTGATTGCCGTCGATATCGCACGTATCACGTACGGAGTTGAAAGAAAATTCCTGAGCTGCTGTCCACGTGTTTCTCGCAAACACGTCAGAAATTCGATTGGGTTCCGTTTAAAGTCAATCCAGTTTCGTTGGAGCTCCTCGCGTGCAAATGCAAATTGAATTGCGAGTCGCTCGATCAGGAGGCCGGTCTCAATGATTGTCGGTTGGTATTCAGTATTCATTGCAAACCTCGTTTGTCTTGCAGGCACACTTCTGACGGCGGACGAAATGCGAGCGTCCGAGCGCGATTAGTGCAGAAGTTTGCTTACAGAAAAGAAGTCGAAACGGTGATGCCGGGCAATTGAAGGTACTGCCGGCTCGGGGAGCCTCTCATGCTTTGTTACCGAAACCAGTAAAAAAGTGACGCTCTGAGGAGACCGTTCAGTCGGAAATTGTGATGAGAAGTCTTTGGTTCGGGATGTCTTATTTCATATTGTTGAAAAGTTTTGTCGCGCGCGCGTTGTCGATGCGTTGCAGGATGCGATATTGCTGAAGCGCTGCCTGGCGATTATTCAGTGCGAGAAACGACATACCGAGGTTGTAGTGTGCCGAAGCGTAGTCAGTCTTTTGCTGGATCGCGATCTGATATTGCTGCACGGCTAGTTGATATCGCCGCAGTTGATGCAATGCATACCCGAGCTCGTTATGTGCTTCGGGATAGTTGGGCTGCAACTCAATCGCCTTGCGCAGTTCTTCGACGGCTTCGGGGTAGCGTTCGAGATCGTTGTAACACCAGCCGAGGTTGTACTGAGCGGTCGCATTGCCGGGGCGAAGTTCGAGGCCTCGTTTGTACGACTTCGCCGCTTCGACGTAGTTCTTCGTGTTGTAGTAATAGACGTCGCCGAGTCCGAGATGCGCGAGGCCCATGTCAGGCTTGAGTCGAATCGCTTCCTGATACTCCGTGATTGCTTCGGGATAACGACCGAGGTTTCTGAAAGCGTAGCCGAGTTCGTTGCGTGCTTCCGGGTAATCGGCGCGATACGAGAGTGCCGTTCTTAAGTTAGTGATCGCGGCGCTGTAGTTTTTCTGCTCGTTATTGATCCATCCGATCTCGTAGTGCGCGGCTGCATAGTCAGGCTTGATGCGGATCGTTTGTTGAAAAACTGGTAACGCTTCGGAGTAACGATCGAGTTTCTTGTAGGCGTAACCCAACTCGAACTGCGCGGCTGCGTTGTTCGGCTGGAGCGACACGACGCGCTGGAGTGGAGACACAGCGGAGTCGTAATCCTCGAGATCGTTATAGATCCAGCCGATGCGATAGAGCGCGGAGGTCATCGAGGGATTTAGTTCGGTGGCCTTTAAATATTGATCGAGTGCTTCGCGATACTTCTGCTCGTTATAGAGCGATTCGCCTTGTTTGTAATAGTAGTCAGCGTTGTAGGTTGTTGAGGTTGGGCGTCTGACTGGTGGAGTTGTAGTCGCGGGCTTCGGTTTGGGTTTTGTGATTGTTGGTTTTGTAGTGGGCTTAGTTGCCGGGCGGCTGGTGTTGCCTCCCATCATGCCGCCGCCGGTCATTCCGCCCGAGTCGTGTTGCGCGAGTGCGCTGGTAGTTACGAGGAATATTGACGCAGACAAACAAACCAAACGGGGGAATGTTTTAAACATTGGAATTCTCCTGTGCTTGACCGGAATGAGCGCGCAATCGCGTTGTCATTATAGTTAAGAACGGGTTTCGGTGGGAACAGTTGTTGTGTTTGGATGTTTGCGTGGGGTTGGTTTGACATCCTCAAATGCGTTACGTTAACGTAACGCGCTTGCGCTAGCGGGCAATCCTTCCATCATGCGTCCCGTTCGTCTAGCGGCCTAGGACACCGCCCTTTCACGGCGGCGACACGGGTTCGATTCCCGTACGGGACGCCAACATTCCTAAACAATGTCGACATTCCACGCGTGCACTAAGACTTCGACCATAAACTGAATGGACCCGCGGAGGTACTTATGAATAAAAAGAGATCTCATTTTGTTAGCCGTAATTGTCG
>DATEWS010000482.1:0-2734 GCA_035257785.1 Pyrinomonadaceae bacterium | reverse complement strand
TGGGCGAGCGTGAAGTGTCAGATATACCGGCAATTTCCACCACTTCGCTCAGTTTGGACGCTGCTATTGGCGTGGGCGGTGTGCCGCGTGGTCGCATCGTCGAAATCTACGGGCCAGAGAGTTCCGGCAAGACCACGCTCGCGCTTCATATCGTGGCGGAAGCTCAAAAAGCTGGTGGCGTCGCCGCATATATCGACGCCGAGCACGCGATGGATGCCGACTATGCCGGTAAACTCGGAGTCGATGTTGACCAGTTGCTGATTTCACAGCCGGATTCAGGTGAACAGGCGCTCGAGATTGCCGAAGCGCTCGTTCGTTCAAACGGAATTGATGTGATCGTCGTCGATTCGGTGGCGGCGCTCGTGCCGCGCGCAGAGCTTGATGGCGAGATGGGTGATTCGCTGCCGGGATTGCAGGCGCGTTTGATGTCGCAGGCGCTGCGCAAGCTCACGGCGATCGTTGCGCAGTCAAACACCTGCTTCATCTTCATCAACCAGATCCGCGAGAAGATCGGGGTCATGTTTGGCAATCCGGAAACGACGACCGGCGGTCGCGCGCTCAAATTCTATTCTTCGCTGCGACTCGACATTCGTCGTATCGGTGCGATCAAAGACGGCGATCGCGTGGCCGGCAATCGCACGAAGGTGAAAGTGGCAAAGAACAAAGTGGCGCCGCCGTTCCGCGAGTGTGAGTTTGACATCATGTATGGCGAAGGCATTTCGCGGGAAGGCGATCTGCTCGATCTGGCCGTGGTCCAACGTGCGGTGGAAAAGAGTGGCGCCTGGTTTTCTTATAAAGGCGAGCGCCTGGGCCAGGGAAGGGAGAACGCGAAGCAAGCGTTGAAAGATAATCCCGAGGTCCTGCGCAAGATTGAGCGCGACGTGAAGGTCAAGCTCGGTCTTCCGGTGCGTGAAGAACCGGAAGCCGTGAAGGCGGCCACGAAGTAAAATTACAAAGCCACAAGAAGGCACATAAAGCACAAATCAGATCATTTGTGCTTGTTGTGCCTTTTTGTGGCGTAAACTGTCTTTGCGATGTCATCGATCCTCATCAAAAACGGGACGCTCGTAACGATGGATCAGGCCAACACCATCGGACGCGGCGATCTTCTCATTCGTGACGAACGCATTGCTGAGATTGGCAGTACGAGCCAGACAGCCGACACTATTATCGACGCTCGCGAGTGCGCCGTGATTCCGGGTTTCGTCCAAACTCACATTCACCTTTGCCAAACCCTTTTTCGCGGCGCAGCGGATGATCTCGCGCTTATCGACTGGCTCAAGCAACGTGTTTGGCCCATGGAGGCGGCGCACTCACCCACTTCAATTGCGGCGTCGGCGCGTCTTGGCATCGCGGAGTTGATCAAAGGGGGAACGACTTGCGCGTTAACGATGGAAACGGTGAATCACACAGGCGAAGTCTTCAAGGTTGTAGAAGAAACCGGATTTCGCGCAACGGTCGGCAAGTGCATGATGGATAAAGGGGACGAAGTTCCATCGGCTTTGCAGGAACAGACTGACAATTCGATCGATGAGTCAGTCGCGTTGCTCGGAGAGTGGCACGGCCGCGCCGCTGGTCGTATCCGATATTGTTTTGCGCCGCGGTTTGCGATCAGTTGCACGCGTGAATTGCTCGAGCGCGTTGCTGGTCTCGCGCGCGCACACGGTGTGATGGTCCATACGCACGCATCGGAAAACAGAACTGAATGTGAGCTGGTCGAACAGGAAAGCGGGCTGCGCAACATCGCGTATCTCGACAGTCTTGGCTTGACCGGGCGTCACGTTGCGTTGGCCCATTGCGTACATCTCAGTAGTAACGAGATCGCGATACTGAAAACGTCGGGCACTAACGTTGTCCACTGTCCATCATCAAATCTGAAACTCGGTTCCGGCATTGCGCCGATCGCAAAACTACTCGAGGAGGGAATCTCGGTTTCGCTCGGAGCTGATGGTGCGGCGTGTAACAACCGTCTCGATATGTTCACTGAGATGCGTACCGCAGCGCTGCTTCAAAAGGCTTTGCATGGACCGGAGGTTCTGCCTGCCAATCGCGCACTTCGTCTCGCCACGATCGACGGCGCACGCGCATTAGGTCTCGACTCCGAAATCGGAAGTCTCGAAGTTGGAAAGCGAGCGGACGTGGCAGTCGTACGACTTGAGCGGCTGCACACCGCACCTGTTAAGGATGTTGTCTCTGCGCTCGTTTATTCAATAGAAACGGATGACGTTGATACTGTGATTATTGATGGGCGAATCGTGATGAGAGACGGGAAGCTGCTGACGATCAAGGAGAGCGAGACGATCGCGAGTGCGAAATTGGAGGCGGGAAAGCTTATTGATGCCGCGGCTTTAAAATAGCTGTGCCAGCTCGAAGGTAGCGACTGCGGGGGGCGCGATCGGCGGCCGAGCTGGCACTGGCGGGCACTATCAATTTTGAATTGGATGGTCGTCTTTTCAACTAGCTGACGTTTGGGCATCAGCGCCACCCGCAACGCCTCGAATTATACACCCAGCCACATATCAGTCAACGACTTTTTGTGACGGATCCGACAAAAATCTTTACACAATTTGGTGGGATATTCCTCAAATTCCGCCGTCAAGTTGACAGTTCTTCGGCCGTATTCCTATACTACGCCTCTTTTTTCCACCATCTGGCCAGGTAGCTCAGTTGGTAGAGCGCGGCCCTGAAAAGGCCGGCGTCGGCGGTTCGATTCCGTCCCTGGCCACCAATAATT
>DATEWS010000481.1:0-2683 GCA_035257785.1 Pyrinomonadaceae bacterium | reverse complement strand
AGCATCGACGGAGCCGCAAATTGGACCAACGATAATTTTGGATTCTCGAGCTCTTCGATCACCTGTATGGTGATCCATCCCGGCCAGCCTTCAACAATTTATGCGGGCACACAGAACGGCGTTTTTAAAACCACGAATGGTGGCCGAAACTGGTTTCCCGTCAACAACGGTCTTAACAACCTCAGCGTCGTCGCCATCGTTATCAATCCATCGACTCCCGATACACTTTTTGTGGCGACGAACGGCTTCGGCGGCAATGCCGGTATCTATAAAACTAACAATGGCGGAAGTAGCTGGTTTTTCCAGAATAACGGAATCGTTCACACGTCTCTTCTCAGTCTCGCTATCGATCCGGTAACACCGAACACGTTATATCTGGGCGTGGATTTCTGTTGTGTGCCGGGCACTCGCATCTACAAGACCACTGATGGAGGAGACAACTGGGCCATGATTCCGAATGTGCCAGTGTTGTCTCCCACGTCGTTGGCTATTGATCCACTGAACCACGCGACGATCTATGCGGCCGACGGGACAAACACGGGCGGAGTTTGGAAGAGCACGGACGGCGGAGCCAATTGGCAAGGCCCCAGCACTAATCAAACCGGTGGATTCGGCCGCAGTGTTTCCGTCAGTCCGCTCACAGCCGGCCTCGTGTACGCCGATGCCGCCAATGGTTTATTTAAGAGTGTCGATGGCGGCACTAACTGGACCTCGATACCTAACCGCGCCGGAAAGATCGTTTTCGATCCCGTAAACGCAGCAACGGTTTATTTGTTGACACCGAATTTCTTCTCAAACATACCGTCCGGTCTTTCCAAAAGCACTGACAACGGGCAAACATGGGTTGCAGCAAACAAGGGTCTTAACTCGCCTCAGGCAGTGGCACTGGTCATTGACCCTCAGAGACCTTCAACGTTGTATCTCGCTTCACCAACGCCGTTCAGTAATTTTGATGCGTTTGTCACCAAAATCAATACGGCCGGCAGTGCTTTGATCTACTCGACTTTAATCGGCGGTCCCGTCAACAACGACATTTTCGGCAACATCAGCTCTCAAGCAACCGGAATAGGGCTTGACACTTCAGGTAACGCTTACATTACGGGGTTCACTTCATCGCAGGGCTACCCGGTCACTAACGGCGTCTATCAACCTTTCAATCGTGGCGGGAACGACGCGTTCGTTACAAAACTGGGAATGTCGTTCAACATCACCGGGGTAGTGCTGAGCAACGGCGTCACGCCTCTTGGTGGTGCTGAAGTTGTTTTAAATGACAATGGTTCGCTTACTAGTGTGTTTACCGAAAGCGATGGCACTTACCAGTTCGTACGATTGCGTGAAGGCGGAAATTACACGGTGAGCGCAGCCGCAGCCCACTTCACCATGGTGCCTGCGAGTCAGACTTTCAATAATCTCAGCGGCGATCAGGTTTTGAACTTTTCCGCGAATACCAGCGACTCAAACTTTTTCAACGTCGGCGGCCAAATCACCGAGAACGGCGTCGGCTTACCCGGCGTCACGGTGACGTTGAGCGGATCTCAGTCTGGTCTAAGGACCACCGACAGTAACGGAAATTACTCGTTCGACCTCATCATGAATGGCAACTACACCGTGACTCCAACCGCACTTGGTTTCACGTTTGGTCCAGCGAGTCAAACCTTCAACAACCTGCTCGCTAATCAAACTGCTAACTTCACCGCGAACCGTCAGAACTTCGTAGTGACGAATGCTAACAATCACGGCAGTGGATCGTTGCGCGACGCGATCACTAACGCGAACTCCACGCCTGGTACCGACACGATCACCTTCAACATTCCCGGACCAGGAGTGAAGACTATTAGTTTGTTGACTACACTGCCTGACATCACGGACCGCGTGGTTATTGACGCGACCACTCAACCGGGATATGCAGGCGCGCCGTTAATTGAACTCGATGGTTTCGCGCTCAATAGCGGCAGTGGTCTCGTCATCAGGGCGGGTGCCAGCACGATACGAGGATTAGCCATTATCCGGTTCCGCGATGCCGGTATTTCATTGAACAGTTGCGACAACAACGTCATTCAATCGAATTACATCGGTGTGGCAGCAGATGGAACGACCCCCCGTGGAAATTCTCGGGGAATTTTGATCGTGACCTCGGCAAATAATGTGATCGGCGGTACCACTAGCGCAGCGCGCAACCTGATCTCGGGAAACCAGGGCGGTGGTATCGAGATCAACGGCAGCAACAATGTCGTCCAGGGAAACTTTATCGGAACGAATGCCACCGGAACGGCAGCACTTCCCAATTCGAACGGTGGATCGACGAGCCAAGGTCAGGGAGTAATTGTCTTCAGTCCGCTGTTTGCGAACAACCTCATCGGCGGTACTGCTGCTGGAGCCGGTAATCTCATCTCCGGCAATGCAACCGGGATCTCAACCAGCGGCAACGGCACTACGATTCAAGGTAACCTCATCGGAACAGACGTCACCGGCACGCTCAAAGTTCCTAACCTAAGCGGTATTTCTGCTTTTGCCACAGACGTACTCGTGGGTGGGCTCACACCCGAGGCCAGGAACATCATCTCAGGAAATCTCGGCGATGGCGTTAACATCCGCGGCGCCGGAACTAAAGTACAAGGGAACTACGTCGGAACAGATATCAGCGGCAGTTTCGCTCTCGGTAACAATGGACACGGTGTGGTTG
>DATEWS010000480.1:0-2808 GCA_035257785.1 Pyrinomonadaceae bacterium | reverse complement strand
CTGACGCGGCGAATGATTGCCGCGCTAACCATTGTGCCGGCTGACCATGTGATCGAGTTCGCACCTGGCCTCGGAATTACTGCACAACTTGCGTTAAAGCGCCGTCCGGCGTCGTATACAGCGGTGGAACGCGACCCGGCTGCTGCGGCGATAGTGAGTAGTTACTTGACGGAGTCGACGCAAAAATGCGTGACGGGAAGCGCCGATCAGACGGACCTGCGTGGCGAGGTTGCTACGGTCGTCTACGGAGAGGCAATGCTCACAATGCAAACATCCGAGATGAAGCGCCGTATAGTCCGCGAAGCACGCAGGCTGCTAAAGCGCAACGGCCGCTATGCGATTCACGAGATGTGTCTGGTTGGGGACGATCTTGATGAGGATCGTAAGTACGAGATAAATCAAGTTCTATCTCGGACGATACACGTGGGGGTGCGAGCCCTTGCCGTCTCGGAGTGGCGTCGACTGATGCAGTCGGAAGGTTTTGAAGTTGAAGTAGAGGCGCGCGCGCCAACCATTTACTCAAACCGAAGCGCTTGTTACGTGATGAAGGGTTCAAAGGGACTGTGCGTTTCATCTGTAATATCGTGCGTGATCGCGAGTCGCGCAAACGAGTATTGATGATGCGAAAAGTATTTCGGCGTTATCAATCAAACCTCGCGGGCGTCACGATGGTCTGCGTTAAGCGATAGTCATGATTCGCTACCGATATAAGAATGCAAGAATACTCTTCGTGGGTATCAATCCTCATTTTGGCTCGTTCGATCGAGGCGTGCCGTTCTCCAATAACAAGATGTTTTGGTATCTACTCTCCGATGCGGGAATCCTTAAGGAAGAAAGAAACGAGCTTCGTGATGATGACAACTTAAGACGAATCTACAAAGAGAAGTTTAATGTCATTTACGGATTGGGTTTCGTCAATATCATCAACAGGCCCACACGTGACATAACAGAGCTTAAGAAAGGCGAGGAGTTGCCTGGCCGTAGGAGAATCGCGCGTATCATCAAGACTGAGAACCCTTCAGTTGTATGTTTCATCGGTAGAGTCGCCTATGAAAAATACATCGGCTCGAAAGAGTTCTCTTTTGGTTGGCAAGAACCCATCAACAAATCCCGGATCTTCGTCATGCATTTTCCGTTGCGCGGTGAAGCGATCGTTAGAATTCGCGAGTTAAGAGGTTTGGTGCAAGCCACTCCTGGTCCAAACAAGCATGAGGGTTTGTTGATCGCGAAGAGGAACAGGCACGTAGCGATCTAACTTAGTGTTGACCCGAGTAGCCTGCAAGTAGCTTTTCGTCTGGAATGGTCACGCGACGATTATCCACCAGGATTAAGCCATCTTGTTGTAACCGAGCCAGCGCACGCGACACTACTTCGCGCACGCTGCCAACGCGCGTGGCAATCTGCCCGTTTGTCATTACAAGGTCGAAGGTGATGCCGCTTTCTAATCTCTCTCCGCGACGTGCTGCTTCGGTCAGCAGTAAACGCGCTAGTCGCTGCCCGACTTCCTGTAATGACAGCGATTCCACCAGTTCCGCATGCCGGCGCAAACGTCCGGCAAGCATCTTGAGAGCGGCAAGCGAGATCGCTGGGTGTTTCAGACAAACCTCTCGCACATCTTCTTTAGCGATAAAGAGAAGTACGGAGTCTTCATCCGCGACCGCCGTTGCCGGGTAAGTCCCATCATCAAAAACCGGCACGTCAGCAAGGATTGCTCCGGCCCGCTCGGTGTGTATGACTTGTTCTCGTCCATCCGCGCCGGCCCTGAAAGCGCGTACCGCGCCACTCACCACAACGTAGAGTCCACGCGCCTCTTCGCCGGCAATAAACAAAACCTCTTCGCGAGAAAGTTTGTGCTCGGTGCACAGAGAGGCCAACGCACGCAATTCTTCGTTCGTTAAGCTGCCAAAGAGAACAGTGGCACGAAGCGCTGCAACCTTGTCAATTGCCATGGAATAAATGATCGCCTCGGCCAAACCTTTTTACAAGGTTGGCGCACGACAAAACCCTGAGGCCCAGTCTCTAAGTGTTAATACCTGCGGAGGTCAGGTGTTAATACGCTACTTACGCCAGTTCTACCAGTCTAAGCTGAACCTGGTCGTTGCCGACGCTGATTGATGGCATCGAGCTTTGGGAGGGAGAGCTCCTTGTCAAAGAAAGCGAGGTTCACGTGGCAACGACCAGCACTAATTCATTTTAGAGGATGTTAAAGGTAGTCCCAGGTAAATCGAGAATTCTGAGCGCTTGTTTCCTGGCCGCGCATTGGTCGTTGTCTCTCTTCATTCTCTTTTTCATCATTTCACACTTCTCACACCTCACAGCTTCCGCTCAGATGGGGGTGCCGAAGGGCGGCTCCCCGCTTTACAACTCCCGTCCTTATAGTCCGCCGGCGCCCAGCGGTTTACCGAAGGCGCTGGATGATGTCGGCATTGATCAGAAACTACATGAACAACTGCCGCTCGATCTTGAGTTTCGAAACGAAAACGGTGAGGCAGTAACGCTGGGAAAATATTTCGGCAACAAGCCGGTGGTGCTGTCGCTGGTTTTCTACGAATGCCCAATGCTTTGCAACCAGGTCTTAAACGGTATGGTCGGCGCATTCAGAGTCATGGCCTTCAGCCCCGGTAAAGAGTTTGAAGTTGTAACAGTGAGTTTCGATAGTCGTGAAAATCCGGCAATAGCTGCTGCGAAGAAGAGCACCTATGTAGCATATCTGCCGGAAGAGAAACGCACAGACGCGGCTGGCGGCTGGCATTTTCTGACTGGAGACGAAACCAACATCAAGCGATTAACAGATGCCGTCGGTTTTCG
>DATEWS010000479.1:0-2772 GCA_035257785.1 Pyrinomonadaceae bacterium | reverse complement strand
CTGACGAGCAAGCAGGATGTGCTCGCGCGTTTGCGGCATCGGGCCGTCAGTAGCTGCCACCACCAGAATCGCGCCGTCCATCTGCGCCGCACCCGTGATCATGTTCTTCACGTAGTCGGCGTGTCCCGGACAGTCAACGTGCGCGTAGTGACGGTTCTTCGTTTCATACTCCACGTGCGCCGTCGCGATCGTGATGCCGCGTGCTTTCTCTTCCGGCGCCTTGTCGATCTGATCGAAGGCCACAAACTGCACTTTCGGATTATTCTTGGCCAACACCTTCGTGATCGCTGCCGTCAACGTCGTCTTGCCGTGATCCACGTGCCCAATCGTGCCGATGTTCACGTGTGGCTTGGAACGGTCAAATTTTTCCTTCGACATCTTTTCCTCTTCTGTCTATCTATATAAGGATTCCAATTATTTCTATTACGCTGGAGCCCGCGATGAGATTTGAACTCATGACCTCCTCCTTACCAAGGAGGCGCTCTACCCCTGAGCTACGCGGGCCCGAATCCCAGAGCGCCTAAAAACTGGAGCGGGCGACGAGATTCGAACTCGCGACCCTCAGCTTGGAAGGCTGATGCTCTACCAACTGAGCTACACCCGCCCAAATCATTCCCGGTGCAGGGGGTAGGATTCGAACCTACGTAGGGCGTGAGCCCGCCGGGTTTACAGCCCGGTGCCATTAACCACTCGACCACCCCTGCAACACTTAGTTTTTGCCGTGGAGCCGGCGAAGGGACTTGAACCCCCGACCCTCTGATTACAAATCAGATGCTCTACCAACTGAGCTACGCCGGCCCGCTATAGATGGTAAATAGCGTATTCCGACAAAATGCGGATACTACCAAGCAGGTTTCAAAAACGCAAGTCGCCAGCTATCCACAGATTACACAGATTACTTGTGAAAAGATTGGATGAATTTCCCCAAAGAAAAGTCTGTGTAATCTGTGGATAAAAATACGATTGACCTAAATCGATGCGTCAAAGTAGGATGAGTAAACCCTCACGCTCGTCACTTTGCCCCATCTCTTTCTAAGGACACCCAAAGGAGACTTGAAATGGCACGGTTTGGATACTTGAAATCGCTGTTTGCACTCGCCTGCCTGCTGGCACTCGCATTTACGACTGACGCTCAGTCACCTGCCCCAACCCCGCAGGTTATCGCCCCAACCGCGGCCGTGACGACACCCCGTGTTGCCGGTGAAGCGACTATGTACTGCGCCGGATATATCCGTCTTGAAAAACTGCCGCAGATGCCGGAGATCGTCGGCGCTCTTGAAGAACAGGAACAGCACAGCTTTGCGGACGGCGATGTCGTTTATCTAAGCGCCGGCTCCCAACAAGGTATTAAAGAAGGACAGAGCTTCCAGATCATCCGCCCGCGAGGGAAGGTCGAGGGAGTTCACAAGCAAAAGCACGGCTTTTTAGGCAATTATATTCAGGAAATCGGGCAACTACGGGTTTTCAAAGTTAACCAAAACACGTCTGCGGCGCGGATAACGTTTACTTGCGACCCCGCACTGCTGGGCGATCTTGTCGCTCCGATTGTCGATCGCGAGTCGCCGATGCTACGAGCCGGTGGTGATCTCGACCAGTTTGCCGAGCCCTCAGGAAAACAAACCGGACGTTTGATGATGGCAAGGGACTATCGTGAGATGGTGACGCGTAACGACGTCGTTTACATCGATCTCGGTCGTGAGGACAAGGTGAATCCCGGCGACTACCTAACGATTTACCGTCCGCTCGGCACCGGCAACATCACGCGCATCGATAATGAAGAGAATGCGCGCACTCGTGACAACGGGTTTCAGAGCAATCGTTTTCGCGGCGGCGGCTTTTCCAGTGAGGGCTCGCGCACCAAAGGTGGCCATCGAAATCGCCCAATCACTTCAAAGGAAGTAAAAGATCACCGGCCACCGATGCCACGCAAGATCGTCGGCGAGATGGTTGTGATCAGCGTCGACGCCAGAACTGCAACCGCGATCATCACGCGCGCGGTTGGCGAGGTTCATACTGGCGACTGGGTTGAGATTCAGTAAAGACCTTTTGATCCGCGTTCATCCGTGTGAATTCGCGGTAAAAGGAAGCGAAGTAACCATACATCGAAGTACAGGCTGAGATCACGACCAGCCAGAGCATCGCCCGGCCCGCTGTGTAGAGCAACACTTGCCAGTCGTTGCCTGTAGTTGGACCACCCGCAACCAGGTGCTGCCACGCAGCCCGCAGTTCCGGTACGGACCAGAACTCGATCGCCGGAAATGGTCTGCCGAAGTTCGCCACGGGCGGTTTGCCGGCCACACTCGACGCGATCAGCAACGCGACCGTGACGACCTGGGCCAGCATCTTGAACTTGCCCATCTTTGACGCTGAGATCACCACGCCTTCAACTGCCGCGATCGAACGCAAACCCGTCACCGCAAACTCACGGCCGATAATAATCACTACAGCCCACGCGGGCGCGAGTTGATTTTCAACGAGCGAGATCAGCGCGGCTGAGATGAGTAGTTTGTCAGCGATCGGATCGAGTAGTTGACCGAGACGTGTTACCTGCCTGCGCCTGCGCGCGATGTGACCGTCGAGATAGTCAGTGAGCGCTGCCCCGAGAAACAACGCCACGCCCAGTAAGTGCCGTGGCACTCCGAACCAGTTTTCAGAAAAGGGCGTCAACAGCACGACGACCAGCAGCGGCACGATGAAGATGCGCAGGAGAGTTAACGTGTTGGGAAGATTCACACGGTTACTGTAGGGCGCGCTTTCAGAGAGTGTCAATGT
>DATEWS010000478.1:0-5165 GCA_035257785.1 Pyrinomonadaceae bacterium | reverse complement strand
AAGGAGAATCCCAAGAAAGAGGGTGATCCCAAGATACCGCAGATCGTTGTTGCTGCCGATTCGCTGGGCCCGGCATTTCAGTATTCCCGCGGGTTATCGGTCTACTTTCCATGGGCGGAGCCTTCCAAGGATAGTCCGATCCTCAGGGAGTATCAGAGATACCGCTTCACCACCGACTTCATCACCGAGTCCGAGACCGATGTTGAATATTCGTGGCTGAAGTTCCTGCGTGCATACTTCAAGACCACCAAACGTGCGGTCAGCAGTGATGAGGCCGATAGCAAACGGTTCCTGCCTCGCTTGCAAGTCCCTCGAATCGAACAGATTTTGGACCAGGACATTGCCAGTCTTATCTACAACGGCGAGGGAACACCGGATCTCCGTGGCGCCCTGGGCCGTGGTGATAAATCTGATCCGAACGATAAGACCGGCGGCGACTACGAAGCTGTCTCGATCAAGAACTTCCCACGTGATACTCGAACTCGCGAACAAAGGCAGCAACGAGCGGTGGCGACGTTCCCGATATTCGAAGCGTTAGATTTAGATCTGATCGATAAGAAGTGCATGAATGGTAAAAACGGCAACGGCCAGTATGTTAGCAGTGCAAAGGTTAGCAGCGAATGTGTGCCTGCTCAGAATGGCCAGAGCCACAAGACTTAACGAACCGATAGGAGTTGCGTTGAAGGCGTTGGACTGAGTTTCACCAACGCCTTCAGCGTTTCAGTTCGGGTTTGATGAAGACAATTTCAGTCTTATTAGTTTGCCTGATCCTCAGTTGGCATTTGTCCGCTGGGGTGTCTGCGTCTGCGGTAGATTCGGACACCAATGCGGCAGCGTACGAACTGCTCGACCGCAGTGATGAACAAAACGCGGTCAATCATGTCCTCGCCATCCAAACAGCGCAGCAAGCACTGGCGCTCTTTCAATCCATAAACGATCAGAAAGGTATCGGTGACACATACCTCGCTCTTGGTCGCTACTACTTCGCTCTCAACAGGATGAACGAGGCGCAGCAGAGTTTTGAGTTGGCGCTGCAAATCTCGCGTCAGCGGCAGGATCCGGTAAAAGAAGCCCGGGCGTTGATCCAGTTGGGTTATATCGAAGGACGAAAGGGTGAATGGCTCAATGGCTTTTCTTATTTAATGCAGGCGCAGAATCTCATTGACGATGAGCAAGATGCAGCTCAAATGGGGCGGATCGCTGCGGGGTTAGGTTACTTTTTTGATGAAAGCGGCTTGCGCGAGTATGGATTAACTCAATATCAACGAGCAAAGGAATATTACCGGCGGGCTCATGACGAGCGCTCTTACAACCGTCAGACGATGTTTGTTGGTTACACTTATTTCCAGCTCGAACGATATTCTGAGGCACTCGATCAATTGCAGGAGGCACTCGCGAATTTCGAATCCTCGAGTGATCCAAGAAGTGAATTCGATATCGCGGAATGCCACGAGTACATCGGCCAGGTGTACCTCGCCCAAGAGCAGTACAATCTGGCGCTCCAACATTTACTGCCGGTTCCCGCCTTCTTTGAAAGCAAACGTAATTATAATGACGCCGCACAGGTAAAAGGACTGATTGGAGAAGTCTATCAACGGTTGGGAAAGATCGAGCTCGCGCGCGCCAATTACAAGGCTGCCATGAAAAACCTCCGTGAGGAGGCGGATTCGCTTAAAAGAGCTTCCGTTGCCTTCGCACTCGGACGTCTCGAGCTGAATCAGGGTAACTACGATGCCGCCGAGAATTATCTCAAGCAGTCGATCGAAAGCGCCGAAGATATTCGAAGCGATTTGAGTAGCCGGCTGTTAGCGACCGCCTTTTCCGCTAGTGTTCACGATCGCTATGAAACGTACATCGAATGCCTGATGCATAGACATCAACAGCAGCCGGGCAAGGGTTGGGAACTTCAGGCCTTTCAGGCCAGTGAACTCGCGCGGGCTCGTTCACTGGCTGCGATGTTGCGTGACAGACAGACGAGGATCGTAACGGGCATAGACCGCGGGCTGGCAGAACGGGAGAAGACACTGCGCCAGGCGATCCATACCAAAGCTGAAGAAACAATCTCGTTGCTGGCGACAGACTACAAAAAAGCGGAACTCGATAAGTTAGAAAAATCCTTGACTGTTCTGCGTGAAAAACATCAACAGCTCACGCAGCAACTGCAAAAACAGAACCCACATTATGACCAGATAAAAGAGACCGCCAACCTTTCCATACCGCAAGTTCAGGGGCTCATCGTCGAAGATAACGAAACGATGTTGCTGGAGTACTTTCTTGGAAAGAAAGCCAGCTATGTCTGGGCGATCACGCGCAACGACGCACGCGTTTATGAATTGCCTAACGCCGACGTGATTACTGACGAAGTGCGAGTTATTTACGATCTACTCGAAAAGAAACCTGACGAGAATACGCAGACACGTCTTAATCAAGCCGGCGGCGATCTGGCAAAGATGATTCTTACTCCGCTGGTTAATCAGTCGAACATCAAGCGAGTGATTGTGGTCGCCGACGGTGCGCTGAATTACATTCCGTTTCAATCGTTGCCGGCGCCATCCGGTGAGCCGCTGGTCGCGAATTACGAGATTGTAAATGCGCCCTCCGCTTCGGTCCTTGGTCAATTGCGTGAAGAGAAGCAGCAGCGCCTGGCAAACACGAAAGTTCTAGCAGCGTTCGGCGATCCGGTGTTCCGCTCAAACTACGCACAGTTCAACAACTCCGTATCGAGCACTGTTTTGGCAGCCGCAGCGAAAGAACGAGGCGTCGAAGTCGACGCAGATTCAGTAGACCCAGACAAGATCCAACCGCTCGTTTACAGCAAAGAAGAATTGAACTACCTGAACGAAATTGCGGGCCAAGGAGCTCTCGTTGCCCGGGGTTTCGATGCTTCGCGAGCACTGTTGGAAAGAACTGACTTCTCACGATACGCGATCCTGCACTTCGCCACGCACGGGCTATTCGATCCTAAAAACTCGAAGAAGTTGGGCTTTTATCTCTCGATGGTCAACGAAGCGGGCAAGGACGAGGACGGGTTCATCACGATGCAGGATGTTTATAACCTGCGCGTACCTGTATCGCTCGTTGTGCTGAGCGCATGCCGCACCGGTTTGGGTGAAGACGTTCGTGGCGAAGGTTTGATTGGTCTCACGCGTGGATTTATGCACGCCGGTGCTTCGAGCGTGGTGGCGAGTTTGTGGAAAGTCGACGACGAAGCGACTGCTGAGTTGATGAAATACTTCTACACGAACATGCTCAAGAAAGGCATGCGTCCGGCCGCGGCGCTGCGTGAAGCACAAAATACGTTGAGGCAGAGTCCGCAGTGGTCGTCGCCGCACTACTGGGCCGGATTTACTTTGCAGGGCGAATTCAAAGACCAAATCAAACTATCACCACCAACCTCCGCACCTCACAAAGTGCAGAACGCCGTCGGCGCCGGCCTCTTGATTACTCTGTTGGCTGGAATCGGCTGGGGTTACTGGCGCCGCCGTCAATCCCAGCCGAAGATCCGCGGCTAACTATTCGATCGCGAAGTAATAACTACCGGAAATTCGGCCGTCAGGACTGATTTTGGAGAGTTGGATCGCGTAGGTGCCTGGGGGTAATGAGCCTGGTGGGATAATAACAGTTACAGTTGCCGGTGTTGTTAGTTCGGTTTTCAAATCAGTTCCACTCGACAACCTCGCTACATAACTTTTAGCGCCTCTGGCATCTTCGGGAATCGTAAGCGTGATCTTGAGACCCGTGTTCGGTGGTAGTTTCACCGGCACCGCCGCAGCGCCTTCGTTTCGCTCAGCAGTGTTGATTGTCAGCGAGAGCGGGATATAGTTTGTGTTATCCGGTCGAAACACCACATAGATGATCCCGACGACAACAACGACCGATGCCGCCGTCATCACCGCGCGCGCAAATGACTGCTGTCTCCAAAGCGCCGCGAGCCGTTCAAACAGGTTCGGTCGAACTTCTTTAACTTGCCGGCCTCGCTCCGACTCAGCACGACGAAGCAACTCAGCAGCAAAGTTCAACTTAGTCTGGCGTTCAGTAGTGCTCAGAAAATATTTTTCAACACGTTCACGCTCGTCGTCCGGCAATTCTTGTTGCAGATAGTCGTCGGTAATCTCATCGACAATCGTGTCAAACTCCTCGCCAAATGCAGGATCCGAAAGCAAACGCAACTCGAATTGCTCTTCTTCTGCTTCCGGTAGTCGACCGAGCAGAAATTGCCTTATCTCATTTTTATCAATCTTAACTATGATGGACGCTCCCTCCGGTATTTTGCCGCTCGGATACCCGGTTCGTGGTATGTCCCCATACCTATCTACTATGACATTAGACCGCCGTTTTGTTTTGCTGTGCCTGAGAAATACAGCGAAGTACGCATTTTTCAAGGCTTACGCGCAGGTGATGAGCCCGCGTTCGCAACGCTCCTTCGCTGATAGAAAGTTCGTGCGCCATTTGCCGGTGATTCTGGATCTTCGCGTGTCCCTGGTAAAGGTGATAGTCGAGAATGAGCTCCTGTTTATCGCGAGGCAACAGTTTCAAACACTTTGACAGGCATTCATGAGTATCACTGCGCGCATTTTCCAGTGTCTGCCGTTGCGGAATCAGATCTGTCGATACTTCCTTACGCCGGCCATATTCCAGCAGGACGTTTCGAGCCACGCCATGAAAATAGCGAGCGGGATCGCCGACGTATGTTTTCTGGAGCTCAGGCAGTCGCCTTACCACTCGATCGATCGTCTCGTCCGTATAATGTTCCGCATCGCTGAGACCCTTCGACACGAAGATGCGTATCAACCCGGCGCGAATTATCTCGTATCGTTCTGCTGCTTTTTCGCGATCGCGATCGAGCCACTCAAGCAGAGCATCAAATGGGTCAGGGGAGATGGTCACCTATCTACTAATTCCTTTGAACTTGTGGATCGATAAGACGTGCGCGCGAAGTTAGGAGGCCCATTGCGAGCCCGCCTAAAACTAGCTCAGACGCATGGCAATAGCAAGAACTCTCATCTTGACATTCAATTCTGCCGTTGCTGTAATCCAACTTCACACTACATGATAAGTAGTGCCTTTATTTGAGGATCTCTGCATGGACCGCGTCAGTACCGTAAACGCGGTAGCGTCGGGTGAACGTGCATCACTCTCCGTATGATTTCTGACAGATCTGACCC
>DATEWS010000477.1:0-8784 GCA_035257785.1 Pyrinomonadaceae bacterium | reverse complement strand
ATACTGCCGCGCAAAAACCTCGTCGATGAGCGCGACTTGCGGAGTCTCAGGCGTGTCCTGCGAAGCGAAAAGACGGCCGCGCACGAGTTCGATTCCCATAGTCTTGAAATAATCGGTGCTGACCATGTACAGAATGCCGTTTGGCTCCTGGCCCTGTGGCGGCGGTGGTTGTCCCTCAATCACGAAAGGCGGGAAGTTTGCACCTTCGAACGGAAGTCCATTCGAAACGGAAACCGATTGAACTCCGGGCAATGCTTTGACTCGCGATTGTAACTCCGTCAAAAAACCATTAACCTTCGCACCTTCTTCAGGCCGCGCGCTCACTGCGACTTGCATCGCCAGCACATTTTGCGGATTGAAACCAGGATTGACCTGGCTCAACCGCCAGAAACTTTTCACCAGCAATCCCGCGCCTACGAGCAACACGAGCGTCAGCGCCACTTCAGAGATCACTAGCAAACTTCCCGCGCGATTGCGCCCGCGCGATGAGTTTCGTTCGCCTTCTTTCAGTGTTTCCGTGAGGTTGCTATCCGAAGACTGTAACGCCGGCGCGAGGCCAAAGAACACGCCTGTCAACAGCGCTGCTCCCAAAGTGAACAGCAGCACGCGCGCATCAACGCCGAGCTCACTCATGCGCGGAATGCCTTCGGGAATGTACGACGCGATCAAACGCGTGCCCCAGATCGCGAGCAACAAACCGACAACACCACCGGCCAGTGCAAGCACGATGCTCTCGGTGAACAACTGTCGCAGGATGCGCATTCGTCCGGCGCCAAGCGCAGTGCGAATCGCCATCTCTCGTTGTCGTCCGGCAGATCGCGTCAGCAAAAGGTTCGCGACGTTCGCGCATGCGATCAGCAAAACGAATCCAACAGCTCCCAGCAGTGTTAACAACGTCGGTCTAATGTCGCCGACCAAGCTTTCGCGAAGTGACTCAACTCGCACGCGACGGCCGGTGTTTGTGTCGGGATACTGCTGTTCGAGGCGCGCGGCGATCGTGTTGAGCTCGGCGGTAGCTGCTGCATTGGAAGTTCCGGGCTTGAGTCGCGCGAACGCGAGGATGCCGGGATCTTTAGTGCGCAGTTTGAAGCGTTCAGCCGAGAGACCGATGGGCACGTTGACATCTGCTTCGCCTGCATATTGGAAATCCGGCGGTGTGATGCCGATGACGGTGAATTGCTGATTGCTCAAAGTCAGCTGTTTGCCGATGATGGATTCATCGCCGCCGAATCGTCTTTGCCAGAGTGCGTGACTGATGATCACGACCGGCTTTGCGCCAGGTTGATCTTCTTCAGCCAGGAAGTCACGACCACGAATCGGTTTGACACCGAGCGTGGTCAGGAAATTTGCGGAGACGAGCCGGCCCGCGAGACGTTCGCTTTCACCCGCGCCCGTTAGATTGAAACTCTCGCGCGTGCGAACGGCAGCGACATTTTCAAGCGCCGTAGTCTGATTTCGCCAGTCGACAAAATTCGGATACGAGACGCCGACCGGCCGTTCCGAAACTGTTTCCATCAACACTACGAGTTGATCGGGTTGTTCGTACGGCAGCGGTCTAAGCAGAACCGTATTGATCACGGTAAAGATCGCTGTGTTCGCGCCGATGCCGAGAGCAAGTGTGAGCACTGCGACAGCCGTGAAGCCCCGATTTTTGCGTAGTCCGCGGAATGCGTATCGCAGATCCTGCGCGAGATCTTCGAGCGGACGTCCGGTTCTGACCTCGCGCACTCTTTCTTTGACTTGCTCGATGCCGCCGACTTCGAGCAAAGCCTCGCGCCGTGCCTGCTCCGCGTTGATACCCTCGCGCAGTTTCCTTTCGGTGAGCAGATCGACGTGCGCGCGCAGTTCTTCGTTAAGTTCGTGATCCACTGACTCTTTGTCTGTGAGATTGCGCCACAGACTGGCGAGGCGGGGAAGTAAAGCCATGATCTCTTCTCTCCTATGTCGCGTTGAGTGCAGTGGTGATCGCGATCGAAATACGCTGCCAGCTTTCGGTTTCGACTTTGAGCTGGCGCTGCCCGGCTTTCGTCAGGCGATAATATTTCGCGCGCCGATTATTGTCAGACTCGCCCCAGGACGACTTGAGCCAGCCTGCTTCTTCGAGCCGGTGCAGTGCGGGGAAGAGCGAACCGGGTTTGACGTTAAAAGCGCCTTTGGTGATTTGCGAGATGCGATCGGAAACACCGAGTCCGTGCAGCGGGCCGAGGCTGAGCGACTGGAGCACCAAAAGATCGAGCGTACCCTTCAAAAGATCGTTGCGAGGTTCTTTCATTCCGTCTCCTATAGAAAATCTATACGAGATAAATACTATCGCCCGTATAGAATGTCAAATACGAGTTAGAAGACGATTAGATAGAACAAGTCAGGAAGAGGGGCTTGCCCCCGCTGATCGAGGAATTCAGCGAGCGGGCCTCTTCCTGACTTGTTCCACTTCTACGTTTATCTTTTCTTGCGTTGGGGTTCGTGGTACCAGCGGTTGCCGTTGCGGTATTCCTGTTCGGTGCGGCTCAACATCGCGAGGGCGCGCTTTGGTCGGAGGTGGGCGCAGGCCACGATTATCGTATTCAGCAAGGCCATCGGCGCTACGTAAGAACCAGTGAACGAAGGACTGCTGGTTGGCGCGACGAGATAGTCGTCGCAGTGCAAAGCGATTGGTGTGGTATCGCTGTCGGTAATGCCAAACGTCGGTACGCCGCGTCCGTGCGCACGTTCAACGGATTCCACCGTCTCACGCAAACATCGGCCAAAGCTGATCGCGACTATCAGATCCTTATCAGTCATCAGATCGATCTTGTGTTGCAAGTTGCCTGTGCTTCCGACCGGCGCCTCAGCGTCGAAACCGAGCGGCGTTAGACCATACGCGAGAAACCACGCGAGCGATGCAGCGAGATCGACGCCGACCACCAGAATCCGTCGCGCACCGTGAATGCGCCTCGCTAATTCAATCGCGCGATCGGCTGCGAGACTCGATCTGAGCACACTCAAACTCTCCACGTCTCTTTCAAAACAATAGCGCACTTGATCCGTAACGCTGCGTTTCTCCTGCGTTGCGGCTTTGAGAACTGTGTAAGGCGTGATGTGTTTGACGAAGTGTTGGCGAAGATCAGCAGCAAAGTCTGCAAAACGTTCGTACCCAAGCGCCTGCACTGTTCGCACAATCGTCGCCGCATCGACGTTGTAACGCTTGGCCATTTCGCGTGACGAGAGGAAGAAAGTTTGTTCGTGATTGTCGAGGATTTCTCTGATTAAGCGGCGTCGAGAACCACTCAATGGTGATTTGGCGAAGCGAACTTCAAGCGAGGTCAGAGACGACTTGGAGCCATTAACGTCGCCTTTATTGAGCGAGTTTCCCGCTGCCATATGCTGCTCCTTTGGTTGTGCGCGCTCGAGCTAAATTTCATCGTGAGATGTACACGCGAGTTTCAGTCTGACGTTCAATAAAACCCAGATCGACCGCAAAACCCAAACCCGGATCATCCGGAACGGCTACCGTGCCATCAGGCGCTACTGTAACACCGGGCGTGATGATATCGCGCTCAAAGTAGCGTGAACTCGCGGAAATATCGCCGGGCAAAGTGAAACCCTTCAGGCTGGCGAGCGCGATGTTGTGCGCGCGACCTATACCTGACTCGAGCATGCCGCCACACCAGACAGGCACGTTTTGCGCGACACATAAATCGTGAATGCCGAGCGCTTGTGAGTAACCGCCGACGCGCCCCACTTTGATGTTGATGATTCTACAACTCTCCAACTCGAGCGCGGCTTTGGCGTGTCGGGCGCTGACAATGCTTTCGTCGAGGCAGAGCGACGTCTTCATTGTCTTTTGTAACTTCGCATGGTCGACCAGATCGTCGTTTTGTAACGGTTGTTCGATCATCAGGAGATTGAAATCGTCGAGCTCTTTCAAGTGGTGCTTGTCTGCGAGCGTGTAGGCTGAATTCGCATCAACTGAAAGGCGAATGTTTGGATGACGGCGTCGCACTTCATCAACGACGTCGATGTCCCAGCCGGGTTTGATTTTCAGCTTGATGCGTTGATAGCCGAGATCGATGTAACGATCAACGCGCTCGAGCAGTTTGGATAACGTCGGCTGAATACCGAGACTCACGCCGACAGCTACACGTTTCAGTTCGCCGCCGAGGAGTGTCGAGAGTGATTGTTGCTTTTGCTGGGCCAACAGATCCATGAACGCGAGTTCGAGTCCTGCTTTGGCCATGTTGTGACCGCGAAACGGGGCGAGACGTTGTGCGAGGTCGTCGAGATCACTCACCGGCGCAGTCAATAATGCGGGACCGAAGAAGTCCTTAATGACGTGAAACGCGGTGCGCACGGTTTCGTAGCTGTAGCGCGGTTCTTCCGACGCGACCACTTCGCCCCAGCCTCTCAATCCATCGGCTTGCAGGCATAGCAGGAAGATCAATCGCGAATCGATTGCACCGAAACTGGTTTCGAAAGGTTCGAGCAGAGGCAGACGAATCAGACGAATCTCAACGCCATCGAGTTTGATACTGGAGGACCCATGCATGGCGCGCGAGAAAATAGCACAGCCCCTTCATCCTGTGCAACAGATGTTGTACGAGAATTGACATAGTGCAACGCCCGATGTTATATACCGGGGCGACCTGAGCGCGACTGAATAGAACAAATCAGGAAGGGTGGCTCGGCACCGCTCTTCCGACAGCGGGGGCAAGCCCCTCTTCCTGACTTGTTCTTTTTCAACCTTTCTCTTTTACGCTGCAATCTTGGATGCAAAACCGGGTTCCAACAACTCTCTCCTAAGGAGGCGGAATCATGAAGGGGATAGATCTGATTTCTTGTAACGCTTGGAAGTTTCGTGCTGGGACACTCGTCCTGTTTCTCTTGCTTCTATTTCCTTTGTCTGCGTTGGCCCAAACCACAGTCTCAACGATCGAAGGCACGATCAAAGACGCGCAGGGCAGCGTGGTCAGCGGCGCTCAAGTGGCGGTGAAGTCGCCTTCGCTCGGCATCGAGCGCACCGCCACCAGCGATGCAAACGGCTTCTACCGGATCACCGCCCTGCCGGCCGGAAACTATTCGATAACGATCTCTCACACCGGATTCTCCCCGCGAACTTTCGACAACGTCGAGCTCACCGTTAACAGAACATTGACTCTCGACATTCCACTCGAAGTAGGCGCGGTGCAGGAGCAGGTCGACGTAGTCGAGTTTGCGCAACTGCTGAATCCCACGGGGTCGTCAACGGGCTCGACAATCACGCCGCAACAGATCAAAGAGATGCCCACTAACGGCCGCAACTATCTCGACCTGATGCAGCTCGTGCCTGGTGTCGTCGTTAACAGGCAGGCGAACGTGGGAAGTGATAATTCAACGCCCGTGCTGGGAGAGCGCTCCGGCAACAACAATTTTTTAATCGACGGCCAGCCGAATAAAGATGCTGTCAATGGCGGCGCTGCCTCGCAGTTCAACCAGGAGACGATCGCAGAGTTTCAGGTATTGACTGCCGGTTTTCGCGCCGAGTTTGGACAAGCGTCGGGCGCAGTCGTCAACGTGATCACACGCAGCGGTGGCAACGCTTACCACGGACTCGCCTCGATCTTCTATCGCAACAACGTCTTCGATTCGTCGAATTCACTCGATCCGGCACAGGATGAAGCGCCGTTTCTGCAGGCCTGGGACTACACTCTCGCATTGGGTGGACCAATCGTTAAAGACAGGGTGTTCTTCTTCGGTTCGGGCGAGAGACTCAGGGACAATCGGCGCCTCAACTTTGTCTTTCCTGTAGGCACACCACAGGTCGCGCGAAACTTTGAGACTCAGTTTGATAATCCTTCACGCGCCTTTGAAACCCGCGGCTTTCTAAAGTTTGACGAACAACTCGCACGCCACAGTCTGAGCCAGTCAGTGAACTACACGAACGGCAACGTGCGCGAGTTTCTGCCGCTTTCAAATGCGACTGACTTGCCTTCGCGCAGAAACGACACCGGCGCGCGTCACTTGTTGCTTGCGTTTAGCGACACGGTCCTGCTTGGTGATCAAGCGAATCCGTGGGTGCTGACGTTGCGTGGCGGTTATCGTGGCGATACTTCAGAAACTCGTCCCGCGCATCCGGAAGCAGGCGTCGGCACAAGCTTCAACATGTTCAGCTCATTCAATACGGGCGGACTGTTTGGGGATTTGGGTTCATTCGGCTTTGGCAATGCGGTGACGCGTACCGGGTTGGACCAGAAGTACAGGTCGCTTTCGGCGAACGCCACCAAGCTCTTCGGCGATCACAACATCAAATTTGGCTGGAATTTCCTGCGCACGCGAGTTGATGGTGATGAGTCGCAGGTCTTGCAATTGCAGCTCTTTGCGACCGTTCCGGATTTCATCGCGTTTGGACCAATCAATTCCGGCTTTTTCACCGTTACTACTGCCGGTGGTCTAACGCCGGCGGCCAACGAGATTCACTTGCGCAACAATTACAACGCGCTCTTCGTCCAGGATGATTGGAAGTTTCTCCCGAACCTGACGTTGAACTTCGGCATGCGTTGGGATTACGACTCGGAGTTTGTGACTAAGGAAAACTTCTCGCCGCGCGTCGGCTTCGCGTGGTCGGCAACGCCGAAGACTGTGATCCGCGGGCACTACGGACTGTTTTACGATCAGTTTCGACTCGGTCTCGTGCGCGACGTGCCCGCATTTGGTGGCGCGGATCGACGCGTGGTCCAACCATTCTCCTACCCGCGTGGTTTCTTTGGCGTTCCGACACTCGCGCCGGCAGCAATCAATGCGTCGCTGTTTCCGGGCGGACTCTGCGTCTCCCCAAATCTAACTGATGCGCAGATCACGGCGGGCAACGTTGCTTGTCCGTTTTCGCCGGGACTGTTCATCGGCATCGATCGACTGAATCGCGTCGTTGCTGCGGGCCATGCCTTCATCCCCGCGAACTCTGTGATCAATATCAACAATATTCAATCGTTGTCGGGCCTGACGCCTGACCAGTATTTGCTTCAGGCTGCGGCTGCGGTCGGCAAAGCTCCGGGCTTTTTCTTCTGGGGACCATTTGGCGCACTCGCGCACGCCGCAATTCCGGCCCAGTTGTTCCCGACCGATATCGATCGAAGTTTCCAGACTCCGTTCACCAGCAGCATCAGCATCGGCGTGCAGCAGGAGATCAAGAACGTCGTCATCGAAGCTGATTACTATCATCGCCACATGAATAACCTGCTGGGCCTGCGCGAAACGAATATCTCGTTCGCGTCGCGCGCTTCCAACCGGCAGTTTTTGCCGCCGTTCACTGCGGGACCGATTCGAACGTTTGGTCCATGGTATGAGGGGAGCTACAACGGTTTCGTGGTCAGTTTTACGCGACGCTTTGCGCGGCGGTTTACGTTGAGCGGCAACTATGCGTTCGCCGACGAGACTGATAATCAACTGGGAATCGATTCGCTGCCGTCCGATAGTTTTGTGGGCATCGCGCCACTCGTAACCGAAACAGGAACCGGCAGGACCAATGCGGGCGGCTCGTTTGTTCGCGCCAACGGACGCTTTGTCGCGCAGGCTAACACCTTTGTCAATGGACCAGACCTGGATAAAGGTCCGTCCGATCTTTCAGTCGACCATACTTTTCAACTCAACGGTCTGGTAGAGCTTCCGTGGCAACTTCAGATCAGCGGCATCTTTCGCGCGCAGAGTGGATTTCACTTCAGTCGCCAGGCTTTAGCGTTGGAAGATCCCGACGGCGATGGAACGTTTAATTCGATCGATCATGGTCCGGGCGCCGGGCGCAATTTCTTTACCGCGCCGCCCTACGTCAATCTCGATCTGCGATTTGCGAAGCGCTTCAACATCACTGAGCGCGTGAGGCTTCAGGCGTTGTTTGAGTTTTTCAATGTCTTCAATCGCCAGAATCCTGCCGCCGTGCAGATACAACAGAACATCGCCAACAGCCCATTTGGGTCGTTGCGGCAAGTGCTGCCCGGACGCGAAGGGCAAGTTGGTTTGCGGCTCGAGTTCTAAATCTGATTAACTCTGCGGCCCTCTGCGTACTTCTGCGTTCTCTGCGTTAAAAACCACGGTTAACGCAGAGATCGCAGAGGTACGCAGAGGGCCGTAGAGAAAAGCCTATGTCCATCCTAAAAATTACCATTGCACTCTTTTTTGTGTCGTCTATTGTTCACGCGCAGGGCACGCGGTTGCTGCGCCATCCGACGGTGAGTCGCGATTCGGTGGCTTTTGAATACGCCGGCGACTTGTGGGTCGTCTCGCGCAGCGGTGGAACAGCACGACGATTAACTTCAACACCATCGTTCGAGATCGATCCATACTTCTCACCCGATGGTTCACAGATCGCGTTCACGGCAACGGTTGCGGGAAACACCGACGTCTACGTAGTGTCCGCAGCAGGCGGCGATCCAAAACGACTAACCTATCATCCCGGTATCGATCGGGTTCGCGGCTGGAAGCCCGACGGCAAGACCATCATCTTCGCTTCAAACCGCACGGGCGTGCCGCAACAATCGTACATGCAGCTTTGGACCATCAGTGTCGATGGTGGTCTGCCGGAAATGTTGCCGCTGCCGCGTGCGTTCTCCGGCGCTTATTCGCCTGACGGCGCTCGTCTCGCGTATGAAGAATTCGCGACCGCTTTCGTGCCTGAATGGTTTGAGACGAGTATGTGGCGTCACTATCGCGGCGGACGCACGCATCCGATCTCGATCGTAAACCTCTCCGACTCCTCGGTGCAGAAACTTCCATGGACCAACAGTAACGACAGTTTTCCGATGTGGCTCGGAAACACCATCTACTTTCTTTCGGATC
>DATEWS010000476.1:0-4605 GCA_035257785.1 Pyrinomonadaceae bacterium | reverse complement strand
ACGCGCTGGTGGTCAGTACGTCTTTCTTAGAGAAGCCTATGGACCATCGATCGGGTTTCTTTTCGGCTGGGGATTGTTTCTAATTATTCAGACCGGAACGATCGCCGCCGTTGCGGTTGCTTTCGCAAACTTCACCGGCGTACTGACTGACCTTGTTTCAGGTGAGCGGTATTTGATTGCACCGCTTGTCATCATTAAGCCGTTCACAATCAACCAACTCTCTTTCAACGGTTACGCGCTGAGTTTATCGACGCAACAACTGCTCGCGGTGGTGATGATCCTGTTCCTCACGTTCGTCAACACGCGCGGACTGCAAGCCGGGAAGCTCATCCAAAACACGTTTACGTTTACAAAGACTGCTGCCCTGCTCGGCTTGATCCTGATTGGGCTGCTGATTGGTTGGAATCATGGGAGCGCGGCATTCACTTCGTCGTGGTGGGAACCCTGGCAAAACGGTTGGAAACCTTCGCCGGCGCAGGTTTGGTTCAACCCGGCGAGCGAAGGTCTGCTCGTGCTTGCGCTCGTGATGTTGCTCGGCCGCGCGATGGTTGGACCACTCTTCGCGCAATCGGCGTGGAACAACGTCACGTTCACGGCGGGTGAGGTGCGCGATCCGGGAAGGAACTTGCCGCGCGCACTGTTGCTCGGTTGCGGCATCGTCGTGACTTTCTACCTGCTCGCGAATCTTGCTTACGTTGTGACACTGCCTCTAGCTGGAATTCAAACTGCACCGCAGAATCGCGTCGCGACGGCGGTGATGCAGGCGGCGATTGGGCCAAGCGGCACGATCATCATGGCTGTCGCTATCATGATCTCGACGTTTGGTTGTAACAACGGATTGATACTCGCGGGCGCGCGCGTTTACTACGCGATGGCGCGCGACGGTTTGTTTTTCAAACGGGTCGATAGCGTCAACGTGCATCACGTGCCCGCGGTTGCGTTGGTCGCACAGGGTTTATGGGCCGCGTTGCTGGTGTTGCCGCGTACGGTGACACTTAATCAACAGACCGGGGCGTTTGCGTTTGGAAACGTTTACACGCAACTGCTCGAGTATATCGTTTCAGCGGATTTGATCTTTTACGTGTTGATGGTGGGCGCCGTGATCGTGATGCGTCGCAAGGCGCCGGAAATCGAAAGGCCGTATCGAACGTTTGGCTATCCGATCGTGCCGCTGATTTACATCGTGATCGCGGGCTTGTTTATTGTTGATTTAGCGATACTGGCGCCGTCGACTTCAGGGATTGGATACTTGCTTGTATTCACAGGCGTCCCGATCTACCTCATCTGGCGCCGCGGATTACGCGGATAAACGCGGATTACTTGACCCACTCGTCTGCGATCTCGGTCTCGACTTTGACGGGAACGGTCTTCAAGTATTCCTGGCCCGCGACGCACATGACGCGTTCGACTTTCTCCGCCACAGCCTGCGCCTCATCCGCATCAGCTTCGACTACGATCTCATCGTGAATGATGTTGACGATCTTCGCGTTCGTTTCGCTGAGCTCTTCCTTCAACAGCTTGAGCGCGCGCTTGAGGATGTCGGCGCTCGTGCCCTGTATCGGCGTGTTCTTCCCGTTGCGCTGCGTCATCGAGATCTGCTGGCGATCGTTCTCATCGTAACGAAAACGCACCAGGCGTCCCGACGCCGTACGCGCCTGCCGGTCGCTCACCGCACGATTCGCAGCCTCGCGCAAATAAGCATCGAGTTGTCGATACGTCCCGAAGTAACGTCGCAAAATGTTTTCAGCATCTGAAACACTCATTCCAGTCATCAACGCAAAACGCTGCGCGCCGATACCGTAAACAACGCCGAAATTCAGTCGCTTCGCAAAGTCGCGCTGCTCTTTCGTCACCTGATCGAGCGAAACGTTGAACACCTGCGACGCCGTAACGCGATGCAGATCGGCGCCCGAATTAAACGCGTCGATGAACCCGCGATCGCCCGAAAACTCCGCGAGTATGCGCAACTCAATCTGCGAATAGTCTGCAATGATCAACCTGCGCCCTTCTGGATGACCACTGAAACACCGGCGGTACTCGACCGCATGAGGCACTTGTTGAATATTCGGATTGGTACACGCAAACCTCCCGGTCGGCGCACCGATCTGTCGAAAGTCCGCGTGCAGTCGTTTGGTTACAGGGTTGATCAACTCGATCATGTTCTCGCCGTAACTCGTTAGCGCTTTCTGGACGGTGCGGTATTCGAGCAGCGTACCGATAATCGGATACTGCGCGGCGAGCGGCTGTAGTTTCCAATTGCGCGTCGAATCGGGAACAGGAATGCCGAGCCGGTTCAGCGCCCTGGTCAACTGTTGCTGCGAATCAAGGTTGATGTCGTCGCGTTGCGGACCTCCGAACAGCGATCCCTGTGACGACTCTTCCGCCAGCACTTGCTGCAACTGTTCCGCGAGTTCGACGCGTTTCTTTTCAACGATTCCCAACTGCTGGAGCCAGCGATCCTTGTGCATGTAAAAACCCGCGAGCTCGATATCCACCACCGGCATGATGCATTCGAATTCAAGTTGTGCACACTTCACGAGCGATTCAGATTTCAAACGTTCGATCAGCTTTTCGCGCAGCGGCAGCAGGATCGCGGCGTCGCGTGCGGCGTATTCGAGTTGGGCATCAGACAGTTCGAAACTCCAGTTGCTGAGACGCTCGGATTTATCGACATTCTCGTTCAGGTAGCGGCTCGCGACCGTCTCGAGGCCGTGTCGTTCTTCGATATCGCCGGCGCCGACGAGTTGACTGGCGAGCAAAGTATCGAACAGTCCGACGAGATCGACGCCGAGGTTGTGCTTGATGAACTTCGCGTCAAACTTCGCGTTGTGCGCGATCTTGATCGGGCGTGGAGATTCAAGTAGACGCCGGAGTGGCGCGAGCGCGTCAGCGTTACCGTTGCTAAAGTGATCGAAGTCAACGATGAAGACGCGATCCGGTATTGCGAGTTGGATCAGTCGTAACCGTGAAGTGAACGGATCGAGATCAGTGGTTTCCGTGTCCAGGCCAACGACTGGCTGGCTGGTGAGGGTCTCGATTGCTTTCCGAAGTGCATCGGCGGTCGTGATCAGCTGGTAATTCATTAAAATATAGGTCCTACTAAGTCCAAAGGACCTATAGTGCCATCAATCGCTTCAACATAAAAATCTGTCCCTTGTGCTGGGATTCGTGATCGATCAGGTGATGCAATATCCAGCGCAGGTTATATTCCGTCGTTTCGCCGTGACGCTCGAAAGTGATGATGCGTTCCAAATCTTTATCGTTATAAGAAAAGAGCACGTCGCGTGTCTGATTGCGAACCCTCTCGATCTCTTTCAAGCAAAACTCCGCCGTGTAACCATTGCGCGCGACGCGTTCGATATCGTCGAGTATGTCCCAGTACGGCGCCTTGCTGTCTTCTTCGGTGAGTTGATGTCCACTGACAATCATCTGCATAAAAAACCACTCCGCTTCACCGATGTGCAGCACGAGTCCACCAATCGAATGCGCTCCGAGAAAAGGCGGCTTGCCGATCAAGTCGTCAGGAATATTTTTTACTGCGACGTTGAGCTGGTTGCGCACTTCTTCCATGCCACTGAGGTAGTAGCCGATGCCGGTCGATAACCCTGGATGCGGAGTTAACAATCTGCGTCTCATACAACGATCCTTTCGCGATTCGGATGAGGCCTGACGAACATCAACAGCAGGACAGCCGCGGTCGCTCCCATCACTGCACTGACGAGAAACGCAACCGCCGGACCCTTCCAGTCCCAAATCATACCCATCAGGAACGAAGCAGGAAACACCGTCACGCCAAACGCAAGATTGTACAAGCCGTACGCGGTTCCACGTTGTTCCGGCCGCACGAGATCCGCAACCAGCGCCTTCTCCGCGCCTTCAGCCAAACCAAAATAGATGCCGTAAATCAGAAAAAGGACCCACAGCGAAACGATGTGAGTGGCAAAAGCAAATCCGGCGTAAACAGCCGCATACAACACCCAACCGGAAACAATCAAACGCTTGCGTCCCAAACGATCGGATAAGTCACCACCAAATATCGAACTCAACACTTTGCTCGCGTGATGCGCGGCCCACAGTAACGGCACCATCACAATCGACACGCCCGACTCCGTCGCTCGCAGGATCAAAAAACTGTCCGACGAATTCGACAGCGTGAACAGCGCCAGCACCAGCAGAAATCGTTTGAAGTTGCTGTCGAATCCACGCAACGAGAGATTCGTTACTTGCGACTCCGCCGTCACGTGCACCGGCGACTCGCGCATGAAAAAGATCGCCACCATCACGGCAATGAATGCAGGCACGGAAGCAGCGAGAAATATTTTGGAAAACTCGCTCGTCGTCGGCGATGAAGGCCTCACGACAAAGATCAATACCAGCACGTAACCGATGAGTGGTCCAATAACCGCGCCGCCATGGTCCATCGCGCGCTGAAAACCAAACGCGAGCCCGCGTTGTTCGACGTTCACGGCGTCGGCAATCATCGCGTCGCGCGGCGCAGTTCTAATGCCTTTGCCAACTCGATCCGTGAGTCGAATCGCGAGCACCTGACTCCACGAGTGAGCAAACGCGAGCAGTGGCCGGGCGAGCGACGCAAGCGAATAACCC
>DATEWS010000475.1:0-9506 GCA_035257785.1 Pyrinomonadaceae bacterium | reverse complement strand
GACGTCGGGTTTACGGTTCCGGCGCCCAACACAGTGATGACCCTGAATTTTATCCAGGGGACTGGCAACTCAATGACGCTGAAGAACAAAGACTACGTCACACTCGAAGTTCCTGAAATCAGCGGCAACGGCGCCGGGGAGACTATTAGATTGTCTGCCGGCGTTACATCCATTTGCCAAACATTGAATGTGAACGTTCCATTTCACGCAACACCGAGTGCAAACCAGAACAATGGACCAAGGCAATTAACCGATGGTGTTAATACGCGGTTCAATGTCTATGCGAATGGACCAGGTCAGTTAAACCCAACTGATTTTCCGCCCGACAGTAACGTTGCTGAGGGCATCTCTTTCGACGACTACAAAAATAAGACAGTCGTCACCGCGCCAAATCCGAATGCACCGGGCGCCGATGACCGCCGCATTTTAATTGTGCCAATCATCGCCCCGGGAACATACACAGGTGCTCCTGTTAGTGCTCCAACACTCAAGTTCGGCGCCTTCTTCCTGAAGCGTCGATCTGTTGTGGACAATCCCTGTTCAAATGCGAACGACGGTTGTGCGAGGTTCGAAGTCGAATGGATTGACGAGAGATTGGTGATCGGTCGCGGCTCCTTCACACCAGGAGGCGGTACCTCGAATCTTACCTTACCGGTGCTTTACAGATGAGGTATATGAGCATGACGCTACTCAGAAACACCGTCAGAAAATTTCTCAGGTGCGAAAGTGGCACTCAGATGATCGAGTTTGCTCTCGTGTTTCCGATGCTGCTTGTTCTGTTCGCGGGCACGACTGAACTAGGTCGATTGTTCTATCAGTACACGACACTAGCCAAAGGCACCAGGGCCGCCGCGCGTTATTTATCAACGCAGCCGAACGTGACGACGAGTACCACTGCGGCGAAGAATATAGTCCTGTGCGGCAATGCTGCGGGATGTGGCGGAACGGGACAGCCGCCTGTATCGCTGCCGAACCTGGCCGCAGCCAACGTTGTGGTAACACCGCCCACAACAGGGGTGGGCGTCCATTACGTAACCGTTGAAATCACTAACTACAACTATCAGTTTCTCGTGTTCAATTTAAACACGATGATCGGAGGCAGCAACTTCAACGTCCCGCTGACTGCGCGAACCAGAATGCGTTACATGGTCAATTGAAAGGCAAGGCCAGATGTTAATGAAGAGATCTCCAAACACACGCGATAAGGAACGCGGCGGCACTTTGATTGAGTTTGCTATCGTGGCGTCGGTTTTTTTCATGATGCTTGTTGGCATTGTCGCAGCGGGAAATCTCTATTACACGCACAACGCGCTTGTAGAGGCGACGCGGCGCGGAGCCCGGTACGCAGTCCTCAACCCAAGTGGGGGCGCTGCAGCCGTGCAAAACGTTGTGATCTACGGGACGGATAGTCCTCCGAGCGGTGCAACCCCGCTGGTCTATAACCTACAACCCGCTAACGTCAGCGTTTGCTACTCGGGAGCAGTTGGTTGTCCGGGCCAGGCATTTGGTGTAGCGGCAGGTTCCGTAACCGTAACGATACAGAGTTACTCATTTCCTTTCGTACTCCCCACGAGCACAACTTCGATCACTATGCCAGCTTATCGAACGACACTGATGGGCGAGAGCGCTGGTTTTATACCGCCCAATCTTTAGGAAACAGGACCAGATTACGGGTTTCAAGGAGTAGGTAAAGGTTAAAACATGCAATCACTTTCGTTTATTACATTAAGCCAGAATCCTGAAGCTTCAAAAGAAGTCCGTGATGCTTTGAGCGGAACATCAAGAGCACGCGTGTTGGCTGAGACACAGGACGCCGACATGCTGTTCGTCGATACCCTTAGACTGCGGCCTTCGGCGGTCATCATAGTCCTCGAGAAGGACGCTCCTGAAAAAGCGTTTCCACTGATCAAGAAGCTGAGTGCAGCGGTGCCTGAAACAGCCATCATTACGGCTGCAAGTAATGCGTCGCCAAACTTGATACTTAGCAGCATACGAGCTGGAGCGCGCGAGTTTCTGCAACTTCCGATCGTAGCTGAAGAGCTGCGCACTGTGTTGGACCATGTCGCGGAATTATGCACCAGCGAAGGTCAGCAAACTCATAGGCACGGTCGTATAGTAGGCGTCTTCTCCAGTAAAGGCGGCGCGGGCGTTTCCTTCTTAAGCGCGAATCTGGCGGCGGCAATGAACGTGCCCACCCTGCTCGTAGATCTCAACCTTCAGGCTGGCGATTCCGCATCTTTCATCGGCGTAGAGCCAAGATATTCACTGGCCGACTTCGCGGCTAATCGAAATCGCCTCGACGATGCACTAATCAACAGTTTGATTACTAATCACTCGCGCAACCTGTCGTTACTGGCAGCGCCGCTTGAAGCACACGAGGCTGACGACATCACGCCTCAGAACGTCACTGAAGTTCTTCATCTAATGGATCGGCGATACGATTGCCTCGTTCTCGACCTGCCGCATACTTTCGATCCTGTGACTGTTGCCGCGCTTGATCTAGCCGATGACATTTTGCTGGTGATGACATTGGACATCCCCGGAATTCGCAGCACCAAGCGGGCTCTGAAAGTTTTTGAGCGGCTCGGATATCCCCGCGGCAAGATTCGCGTTGTCGTCAATCGCTGGAGCAAGAGCATCGACGTGGAGCTCCAGAAAGTTGAGACCCATCTCGACGAACAGTTAATCGGTTTCGTACCGAACGATTATCCGAAAGTGATTGAGTCCATCAATCTTGGTCAACCGCTCGTGCAAGCTGAGCCTTCCTCGAAGTTGACCATTGAAATCAAACGCATCGCCGCTCTGGTCCAGGGAAACACGAACACCAATACTCCACATCCGCGCAAGGGATTACTGGGATCGGTATTCGGACGTTCGCGCAATAACGGAAATAATAATCTTGAGCTTTCGGCGATGACACTTACTACAAAGCTCGCTGAGTAAGTCAACGCGATTAAAAGAAAAGGAACACGATGGCATTAAGAGAACGATACATCAATGAGGGCAATACGGGCAGCCTCGTAGCTGAAGAAGCCGTTTACGGTAATCAAAACTTCCAGGAGTTGAAAGCACGACTTCATCGCTCGATCATTACGCGACTCGACTTAACCAAGCTGAACACACTCGCACCCGAGCGCGTTCGTAGTGAAGTCTCGCGCATGGTCGAGGATTTGTTGATTGCAGAGGGCGTTGCACTCTCAATCATCGAGCGTGATCGACTGGTGAACGAAGTCCATCACGAACTTTTCGGACTTGGACCACTCGAGCCGCTGCTCGCCGATCCAACTATCTCCGACATTCTCGTCAACTCCTACGCAAACATCTACATTGAACGGCGCGGTAAGCTGGAAAAGACTGCAATCAGCTTCAAAGATGACGAACACCTGATGCGCGTTATCGAGCGCATTGTTTCAACCGTTGGACGTCGCATCGATGAAGCGCAGCCCATGGTTGACGCTCGTCTGACGGATGGTTCCCGTGTTAATGCCATTATTCCACCGTTGGCTATTGATGGACCGGTGCTCTCAATTCGACGTTTCGGAGCCGATCCGTTGAAAATGTCGGCCCTCATTGAAAATGGGGCTCTCACAAAAGAGATTGCGATGCTGTTCGAAATGTGCGTGAAAGCTCGTTTGAACATCATCATCTCCGGAGGTACCGGCGCCGGAAAAACGACGTTGCTTAATGCCCTCTCCGCTTACATTCCTGGTGACGAACGCATCGTTACGATTGAAGACTCCGCTGAATTGCAACTGCAACAGCCTCACGTTGTAAGACTCGAAACGCGTCCGCCAAATATCGAAAGCAAAGGCGAAGTGTCGCAGCGCGATCTCGTGCGAAACGCTTTGCGTATGAGACCCGACCGCATAATCGTCGGCGAGGTCCGCGGCGGCGAAGCGATCGACATGCTTCAGGCCATGAACACAGGCCACGATGGATCGCTTACGACAATCCACGCCAATAGTCCTCGAGACACACTCGGACGTCTCGAAACGATGATCCAGATGACTGGAATGCGACTCTCCGACAAAGCTATGCGGCAGCAGGTCGCTTCGGCCATCGATCTCGTGATTCAGGTTGCGCGCCTAACGGATGGAACGCGTCGCATCACTTCGATTTCGGAAATTACCGGAATGGAAGGTGAGACCGTCGCGATGCAGGAGATTTTCCATTTCGAACGTACTGGACTTGATCCAATGGGCAAGGTGTTGGGCAGATTCCGCAGCACGGGCATTCGGCCGCGCTTTGCGGAACGGCTGAAACAATATGGCATGCAACTGCCGGCGCTCTTTTAGGAGGTAGTACGGAATGTTGATTTCAACAGTAGTATTTTTATTCTTCCTGTTTTTGACCTACGCGGTATTCCTGTTGACCTCCCGTAAGGCCGACCTTCGAAGCATGCGACTCCAGAAGCGAGTTGCTGAGGCGCTGTCGGACTTCGGCTCGCAGGAACACGATGTACAGATCTCTCGCGACGATACGATCGGTGGTTCCCCAGCGGTGAATCGAGTTCTCTCTTCGCTCGATTTCATCAGGAAACTTGACCGGATGACTCGCCAGTCTGGGGTCCGCATTACCGTAAGCCGGTTGCTAGCGTTCTGTGCTCTCGCTGGAGTTCTGGCGTTTTTCGCAGCAGCGACAATGATGAACCTGCTGCTGGCTATCGTAGCGGCGGCATTCGCTGCGTTGCTGCCCTACCTCTATGTGTCGATCCTGCGAAAAAAACGGTTGCTGAAAATTAACTCGCAACTTCCCGATACGCTGGATCTCTTAGGACGGTCATTGGCGGTGGGCCATGCTTTTCCGGAAGCACTGAATCAGGTGGCGAGTGAAATGCCGGATCCTATCGCGACTGAGTTTCGGATTGTGTTTGAAGAACAGAAACTCGGCCTTTCGACCAAGGCGGCACTCGATGGTTTGAGCGAGCGGGTTCCGTTAACCGATTTACGACTGTGCATTACGGCTATCCACATTCAGAGAGAAACGGGCGGCAACCTGGCGGAGATTCTCGAGAAGGTATCGCAGACTATTCGCGAGCGGTTCAAACTGATGGAAGATTTTCGCACCCTCACTACAAGCTCCCGCGGTTCTGCATGGATTCTCTGTATTTTGCCGTTCGCAATCGTTTTCGCATTGACGGCTATTAACCCTGATTACATGTCGCTATTGCTTCACGACTGGCGGGGACATTACGTACTCGCGCTCGCAGTCGTGTTACAGATCCTGGGTATGCTCACGATCAAGAAAATTCTGGCGATAAGGGTTTGAAGTAGAAAGAGGGGTCGAGACCGATGCTATTACTGCTAATCATAATTCTAACTTTCACGGGACTAACACTCGCCGTGATGAGTATCTACTTTATGTTTGCTCGCCCGACGAGCACGATGAATGCCCGTTTGGAAAGCATTGATCCGTCGCTGGTCCTCGTAGAGAACAATCCCATTACGGTCATGGCCGGGCGCATGGCTGAGCCAATTAACCGAATCGTTCCGATCTCGGCCGTCGAAGCTCTGAAGATTCAAAAGAAATTACTTCACGCCGGTTATCGTTCTCCCGAGGCAGCAACCGCATTTCGCGCAATTCAGGTCACGCTGTTAGTTGCTCTACCCAGTTTAGTAATGACGGTGTGTTTCCTGCTCAATCGAAGCTTGAGCGACTTTGCACTGTTCGGAATGCTTGCAGCTTTTATTGGGTTCTACCTGCCGCGCTTTATTCTTCGCCGCAAGACTAAAGGTCGCCAGCGACGAATTACTTGGGGCCTGGCAGACGCCTTGGATTTGATGGTAGTTGCAGTCGAGGCCGGCCTCGGTCTTAACGCAGCACTCAATCGAGTGGGCGACGAATTGAAAACGCTGCATCCCGATATGCACACGGAGATCGAGTTGGTAAACCTGGAGATCCGAGTTGGGCGAAGTCGTGAAGAGGCGTTGCGCAACCTGGCGGAGCGTACCGGAGTTGAAGATATCCGCAGCTTTGTAGCGTTGCTGATTCAGGCTGATCGCTATGGATCATCCATTGCGAAGGCGGTGCGAATTTTTGCGGACTCGCTGCGAACGAAGCGCCGTCAACGCGCCGAGCAGATTGCGCAAAAGGCTGCGTTGAAACTGCTGTTTCCTCTTACTTTTTTCCTCTTCCCGGTAATCATTCTCGTCGTGCTTGGTCCAGCGCTGTTGAATCTGTATGACGTTATGTTCAAGTAACAGATAAGAAGCCCTGGCGTTAGTCAGGTGAAAGAAGGAAGCCCATGTTCAAGCGTTCACTAATAGTTTTGCTCCTCGTCCCGACTCTGATGCTTGCTATTCAGCCGAGCCGGCCAGTTCACGGTGTCGTCATGACAACCGACGAATTAGCCATGTTCGGCGCTCTGGATCTACCTGACACGACGAGCGCTGAAAAGTCGAAAGATGGCAACGGTTTTATGCGCGCCTTAAAGGCCCCCTTCAAGGCGTTTGGCCGTCTCTTTGGCGGGAAGAAAAAGAGTGAGGAAGGCAAATTACAACGGATCACCGACAAGGATCTCCGTAAGTTCGAGACCGTTCCCGCACGCATCGTTACGGACACCAAAACCACCACGGAAGATCGAACTGGTAGCAGTAGCACAACGACTGTTACTAACAGCAGCGAGTACTCCGTTCACTTCAACAGCGGGCGTGGCATGTTGAATGCCGGCGACGTGAATGGCGCGATCACTGAGTTATCACGCGCGGTTTCGCTTAATTCCAAATCCGCTGAAGCCAGAAATCTTCTCGGTGTGGCTTACGAATCAAAGGGCATGCGCGATCATGCGCTCGAGTTGTTCAAATCCGCGGTCCAGGCAGATAAGACCAACGTGGATTATCTAAACAACTATGGCTTCCTGCTTTTCAAGAACAACGATTTCGAAGAAGCAACAAAATATCTGAAGCGCGCAGCAAAACTAGCTCCGGATAATCCACGCATTTGGAACAACCTCGGCCTGGCCCAATGCCGTCGCGGTAAGTTTGACGACGCCTTCGAGAGCTTTACACATGCGGTTGGCGAGTTCAACGGCCATCTGAATATTGCTTCGCAACTGTTGGCGCATGGCTATGCGAAAGATGCGATCAAGCATCTTGAGTTAGCGCAAAAGATGCAACCGAACTCAACGGAAGTATTGGCTAAGTTGGTCAATGTTTATGAAATGACAGGGAGAGTTTCCGATGCGGAAACTGCGCGACGTTCGATCATTGCGCTGCAAACTTCTGCCGACGTTAAGAAGTAAACTCACGATAAACCGGAGAATGAAATGGGCAACTTGAGTTTTCTGTCACGGGCAGAGATTGAAAGCCTTGGTCCTCCAACTCCCGAAGAACTCGACGAAACCGGTGTCTCACAGGCGTTTCTTCGTGATCTAACGCTCAAGCATGTCGCGTCGCTCGCCAATCCGACAACCGCCTCGGTTGCCGAAAAAATCCATCTGCCTTTGGCGCTCACGGACGAACTGCTCTACCAACTGTATCGCGAAAAGCTGATCGAGATTCGCTTGCAGAGCGCGCTTGGTCAAACGCGCTATGCGATGTTGGACCACGGGTGGGAGCAAGTAGCCCGTTTGCAAAAGTATTGCGGCTACGCTGGACCGGCGCCTGTTACGCTTGATGATTACAGCTACATGATGCGGCTTCAGGCCACACCGTCGAAGCCGGCCTCGATGAGTGCGGTGCGAAGTGCACTTCGCGATCTGGTGCTGCCGGAATCGCTGCTGAATACACTCGGGTGTGCCGTCAACTCCCGGTCTTCGCTCTTCCTGACTGGTTTGCCCGGCACAGGCAAAACAGCAATCGCCGAAAGATTGAATTCAGTGCTCGGCGGCACTCTCTGGATACCGTACGCGATCGAGATTGATGGCCAGATTATCCGCATCTTCGACACTCACAATCATCACGTCGTGTCGGAACAGGCTGCTCCGAATGAATATGATCGTCGCTGGATTCGCATCGAGCGACCGATGATAGTGGTAGGTGGTGAGCTCACGCTTGAGAACACTGACCTTGTCTGGTCCGAATACTCACGTTTCTACGAGGCGCCGTTTCATGTGAAGTCCAACGGCGGCACGCTCGTGATCGACGAACTCGGCCGGCAACGCGTTTCCTGCCGCGACCTGCTGAACCGCTGGATCATGCCGTTGGAAAAACGAGTCGACTTTCTGACGATGCATAGTGGCAAGAAAATTGACGTCCCGTTTGAGCAGCTCGTAGTCTTCTCAACTAATCTCGATGAAAGAGAATTTGTCGATGAGGCTTTTCTGCGGCGCATGGGGTATCGAGCAAGGCTTGAGTTACCGACGCCTGGCGCATATGGTGAGATCTTCAGGCGAGCTGCGGTCACCAGAGGACTTGCAGTGGACCACGAGAGCATAAATTACCTGCTTCATAAGTATGGCCAGGAACATCGTCCGATGAAGTGTTGTGAGCCGAGAGATCTGTTGAATAGGATCTCGGATATTTGCTCCTTCGAAGGACGCCCGCTACAGCTTTCGACGGCAACCATCGATGCCGCCTGGCGAAATTACTTCGGAGCCGCACATGGCTATGAATCATTCAGGGAAATGCCGCAAGCGCGCTCGCAGGCAGTTGCTATGTAGCGCCAACCGCGCTGATTATTAGAGCGCCGAAGGCGCGAAATATAATAGCCAGGGGCAAGCGCGAAGCGCGTCGCCACTGGTTAAGGCCCCCAAAAAAGCGAGACGAGGCCTGAAAGGCCGAAATAATTATCCCGCCCTTTTCAGGGCTGGGCTGTTAATTTTAATCTTTGGCTACCAAAGGCGACGCGCTTCGCGCTTGCCCCTGGCTATCATATCTCGCGCCGTTGGCGCTGCTATTTATTTGTTTGCGACTTAAGGCGCTGCTGCAATAATGATCAATCGCCAATTTAGTGCTGCTCTGACATTGCTTGTACTGCTCTTCGCGTGTGCGCCGCTCGTCGCGCAACGTTCTTCTGAACCCGCACAAACCGGTGAACCCGTTGGTAAACGCATCATATTTACTGACGGCGGAGCGCTCGACGTCGATGACGCATGGAAACAGGGCGACACTGTTTGGTATCGGCTCCAGGGAACTTCTCAAAGCGTTCATCGCGAAGTGCGAAAGATCGAAAACCGGTACAAGGAACCGGCAGCCGCTGCTACCAACGTTGCTCCAGTAACAAAACCTGTTGAGACAACGACTCCTCCTCCGGCGCCTATGGCGACCTGGATTTATCTTGTCGACGGTGCTCGCCTGCGTGTTGATGAAGTTAGAGAAGTGTCGGACGGCGCGTGGTACAACCGCGGGAAAGTAACCATTTTCCTGGAACGTGAACGTATTTCTCGTATCGAACGCGAAGCGGAAGCCTCGGCCGCAGCGGCACAAGAGTGGAAACAACATGGCTGGTCCTCGGGAGATACCTCGATCGATCAAATGATTAAGACGACGGCGACGCGGTTTGCTGTCGACCCTTATCTCGTATTTCTGGTAATCGAGCAGGAATCGCGGTTTCATACACGTGCAGTG
>DATEWS010000474.1:0-11154 GCA_035257785.1 Pyrinomonadaceae bacterium | reverse complement strand
TGCCGGCGAGTGCGGAAGTTTCGCACTGATACTCGAAGGACACGTTATCTAACCTTCGACGAAGAGGCCAGGTTGTTCGAGAAACTTGAAGGTCAGGAATGGGTACAGCGAATCGTCACGATGGCGATCAACACGGGAATGAGACAGGGTGAAATTTTCGATCTCACCTGGTTCGACGTGGACCTGTCGCGAGGCTTGCTCCACGTTCGTGTTTCAAAGAACGGAAAAGATCGTTTCGTTCCAATCAATCAGACGGTTCGCACAATGTTGGAAAGACTGCCGCGCACGAGCGAGTATGTTTTTCCAAGTCCGAAGACCGAGGGTCGTCTTGTCGACGTGAAGTTTCGTTTCGATAAGGCGAAGAGGGATGCGGGAATCAAGGACTTTCGATTCCATGATCTGCGTCACACGGCTGCTACTCGCATGGCTGACGGCGGCGCTGATGCTTTTGCGTTAGCTGAAATCTTCGGATGGTCAGACGTCAGAATGGCTCTGCGTTACACGCACGCGACTGCGGAGTCGAAGCGCCGAGCAGTTGAAAATTTGGCCAAACCGATTGGACCAAGTGACGAATCGGTGACAAATGAAAAAGGCAGGGTCGCCGCCCTGCCCTAAGTCATTGATTCTATTGGTGGAGCAGAGGGGGATCGAACCCCTGACCTCCGCATTGCGAACGCGGCGCTCTGCCAAACTGAGCTACTGCCCCACGCGGAGTGCCATATTAGGAAGCCCACCTGGTACTGTCAAGCTGGTTCCCCCATATAAATTTGACTTTTCTGCGCAACCGGAATATCTTCCGGCGTCGTTCACAAACGTACGCTTTTTCCTCGCAGCTCACACAATGCGAAGCTTCCATCATCACCCGAGTAAACTCTCATGCTTTCAAAAAACATCACATTCGCCAGTAACGGCGCCGCAGCGCCGGTGCAAACTGTCATCGCCCAAATCTCCGACCTGCATTTCACCGCCCAAACCAGTCAAGACGATTTCGAGTGGCAAGCGCTTTCAGTTGATCTGAAAAGCCTCGAAACAAAAGTCGATCTTCTGGTCGTTACCGGCGACCTGATAGATGGTGGCTTTAGCGGTATCTGGAGAAGAGATGAAGCCTCCCAGGCACTCCACAACGTCTGCAACTATCTGAAAAAACTCTGTCAGGATCTCGGCCTTGATCCACAAGAAAGACTCGTCGTGGTCCCTGGCAATCACGATTACAGACTCAAAGGACTCATCCGCCGGCGCGTGCAATCCGAAAGATTCGTCAACGTCTTCAAAGAGTATTACCGGCCGGTGCTGATTCCATCTTTGGGCATTTGTGTGTTTGTGCTCGACTCCAACGCACTCGAAAAGGGCATAAATTTAGCAACTGGTCTGGTGGAGAAAAAAGACCTCGTAGCGTTCGCTGATTTCCTCAACCAGCTACGCGACAGCCGGGCCGAAGAGTTGAATTCATGCGTCAAGATTGTTTTGCTGCATCATCATCCGATGCCCATAGCCGCGACGGAACGCGGCGGCCTGCTTGACCAACCTGGCTTTCTCCTGCTCAAAAACGCGGGACAGTTCATGACCAGCATGGTCAACGCGAAGATCGATCTCATCCTTCACGGCCATCAGCATTATCCAGCCCTTTCAAAGGCGTCGTATCCCAATGCCGATGGCGAAGAACATTTGATCACTATTATTGGCGCCGGGAGTGTCGGTCAGCAGGTGGCAAATTACGAGCGCTCTTACAACCTCGTCACGATTACGCCAAATCGTGAAATCCATTCCGAACGTCGCGTGCTCGTTGGCGCCTCGTACGACCGAGCGTTTCGTATTCCCATACGCACGTTCGAAGATGCTCGCCGGCAAACGTTTGAAACACTGGCAGTGAAGGCTCACGCAAAAATCAGAGCGCGAAAGTTCTCCAGAGTTTACGTTATCAAGAGCGGCTCCGGAGATTCCGATCTATACGAACGACTCGAAGGCGCTACTGCCTATGACAACGAGGTTGCGGAATTTCAAACAGCAGTGAATTCGATCTCAGGATTCTTTTACACGCCCGAATACAACTCGTCTGACGGACAGAAGATCGAGTGGGTCTGGAAATCAGAAGACTTCACGCCAAAAAGAGAAGCCGTCGTGCTTTTCGATCCGCCGCTCACTAAAGATCGACCGATAGATTTCGAGCGTACCGGAAAGGCTTACAACCTGTTTCACTTCAATGAGCAGGAACGAAGCGATGCGACTGACGGTGAATTCACAGACGAGTTCATTGAACTATCAGTACAAAATGCGTTCGAGCTGCTTGTCATGACGTTGGTGTTTCCAGAGGAGCATTGGCCAGATCAGTTTCGCCGCGTGGTCCATGACAATAAATGCTTTGGTAAAAAGCACGGCAAAGACTGTGTCAGGGATTTAGCTGAAGAAGAACACTTTAATCTTCGGTTTTCGAAATTCAAGGACGCACACACGATCGTAGTTGCGATCGAAAGACCACTACCGGGTTACACCTACTGGATCTATTGGAGTCTGCCGCCAATGGAAGAAGACGAACGAGATCTTAATGCCACCGATCGCGGCGATGCGTTGGCACTAAGCGATAAACTGCTGCAGCAACGAGAGGATGACAACGCCGATCGAGCAAAGGTCAAGTTATGGATCGACAACATGCGGAAAGACATCATAACGTCGAACCTTTGGACGAGTTTAAAAGGCGACGATGAATTGGAAATATGTCTTTACGTTTACGACTCGAGGTTAAGAGGACTGGTATGTGCGGCAAACTCGATGGGCGTTTGCTGGTCCAAGGTGATCAAATCGGGCCAAACTCTTATTGGCGCGACTTATCGAAGACGCGAGCACATGCTCTACAGTCCGCTCGTAAGCTCACCTTCCGCCTATGGCCTGCTCAATAACCCTGAGTACGTCAACCGCGTTCCGGAGGATTGGCGGGCTGCCGGAAGCCGTGCGTATACGGCGATTTGTGCGATTCCCTTGATTTACCCGATCGCGAAAGGCTGCAAAATCGGAGTGGTGACTTTTTCAACAAAATCAACATCTTCCCGCCTGATTAATTTCGTACCACAAAAGAGCACGACAGCCGCGGTGAAAGCAGCCGGCGATGCGCTCGTGGAGGATGTTATGTTTAGACAGGTTGAGGCCCTGGCAAAGGCGCTCGGTGTCTAAACACTCGTCTCGACTGCTGTGAGCGCTCAATTGTTTGTCTTGACGGGAAAGCGGGCCTTGGCTACGCTACTTCGCTGGAGGAAATATGATTAGGACTGTAGAAAAGATAAAGATTTCAGAAACAACAACCAGTTATCGCGTCGCGATCGATGACGTTAATTCCAGAGAAACACTTGATGAGCGATATCAACGACATCGCGAAGCAGTGGAAGATAAAGAAAAACAGAATCCGCAACCCATCCAGCCGCCCACCCCGAAGTAATCACGCTCTATTTCTTTACCGCTAATTTATCAAAAGCGGTCGCAATGACTTCGCCCAAGCGGGTGATGTTTTTGCCGCCGCCTTGCGCCAGTTCGGGCCGGCCGCCGCCACGGCCTTCGAGAGTGGCGCAGGCTTCGCGCATTAGGGCGCTCATGTCGCCGCTCGCGTCTGCCGATCGGGCGAAGACGAGACGGGCCGTGTCTTTGTCGCGCGAGGCGAGCAGCGCTACGGTACCTGGATGCGCAGTTAAAGCGTGTGCGAGTTTCTTTAATGACTCAGCGTCACGATTGTCGAAGACTTGAGTGACAATGCCGTCACACGCGCCAGCTAACAACTTCTCAGCTTCGACTTCCGCCACGAACTCCTCCAACACACGAATACGTCGATTCAGTTCCTTGTGCTCTTCAACCATCTGCGCTGCGAGTTGCGGAGCGTCATCACGGCCCGTGCTGAACAACGTCGCAACTTCACGCGCGCTCCGATTCGCCTTCCGATAATCCGCGAGCGCCCTGGTGCCTGCTACAAACTCAATGCGCGTCAAACCCTTCGCGCGCTCCCACGAACGCACAGCAATCATGCCAACTTCACCAGTACGATACGCATGCGTTCCGCCACACGGCGTCAGATCAAAACCTTCAATCTCAATCAAACGCAGCTCGCCGTCACGCGCCGGTTCTTTTCGCAACGGTAATTCTGCCGCCTCAGCAGACGTCACGTTACGAACTGTGATCGTCCTATCTTCCCAAACCACATTGTTCGCGAGTTCGACAGCGCGTTCGATTATCTCAGTCGTGGGATTGTTCAAGTCGACGTCGATCTCGCACGACGCTTCGAGTACACGAAAACTTTTCGTCGGCGCATTGAATAGATTGATGAAAGCCTGCGAGAGAATGTGCTGGCCTGTGTGTTGTTGCATATGGTCCAACCGGCGCGACCAATCGACACGCCCCTGAACCGGTGTGCCGCGCGACGGCGTCAACCCCTGGACCACATGCAACACACCGTTGTCACCGTCGTCAATGCACTCAACCACACGCGCGCCGTTGAGTGTGCCGGTATCACTTGGTTGACCTCCGCCAGTCGGATAAAACGCGGTGCGGTCAAGCACGATCGCCGTCCAACCGCTGACGCGGTCAGTGACATCAACAACGCGAGCGTCAAACTCGATCAGATGAGAATCAGAATAATAAAGACGTTCAGTTACGGCCATTGTAAGATAACCCGCATGAGAGCTTGTCCACGCAACTTAATAATCGCAACCGCGATCATCGCACTTTTCAGCAGCATTGCCGCAGCCGAGGAAGCGCCGCTGAAATCGATCACTTACCGGCTTTCGATGACGCGGCCCGTGTCGCATCTATTCGAAGTGTCGATCGTAATCGAATTGCCGGACGAATTAAAAGACAAGCCGCTTCAGTTACAGATGGCGAAGTGGTCTCCCGGCCGCTACGGCGTTTTCGATTTTGCAAAGAACGTGCAGGAAGTGCGCGCCAGCGCGGAAGGCGCAACACCTCCAGTGTCGCGAATAAACGATCAGACGTGGAGCGTGTCGCCACTCGGCGCGACGAAGCTGACCATTTCGTACAAAGTCTTTGGTAACGATCTCGATGGCACTTTTTCACAACTAGACGCTCGTCACGCCAACTACAACGGTGGCTCCATCTTCATGTACGTCGTGGGTCACAAGCCGGATCCAGTAAAACTGACGATCCAGGCGCCTGACGGTTGGAAAATCGTAAACGGGCGGCTGGACCATCCCGGCCAAACCGAGTGGCAGTTTCCAAACTGGGACGAAATGATCGACACGCCGACGGAGATGGCGCCCGATTGGACGCAGGATGATTTCGAAGTTGGCGGCAAGAAGTATCACGTCGTCGTGCATTCGTTCGGTGACGAAGGCGGCAAACGTGCGGCGCTCGTCAAGGACATCGAGAAGATCGTGCGCGCGGAAGTCGCGATGTGGGGACCGCCGGAATTTAAGGAGTACACGTTCCTGCTTCATTTTGCAGCCGACGATCGTTCCGGAGATGGAATGGAACATCTCACTTCAACGCAGATCATCCGGCCCACAGCGCTTGCCGACGCCGGCACGTATGAGGACACGCTCGGCACAGTCGCCCATGAATTCTTTCACGTCTGGAATGTCAAGCGACTTCGGCCGGAGGAACTTGGACCATGGGATTTCACGCGTCCCGTAGCTACGCGCGGCCTCTGGGTTGCCGAAGGGTTCACGAACTACTACGGACATTTGATGTTGCAACGCGCTGGTATTGTGGACGACAAGAAATTTCTGGCCCAGGAATCGGAGACCATTAAACACATCGAATCAGCGCCGGGAAGTCGACTCATGAGCGCGGAAGAGTCGTCACTCTCGGCGCCGTTTATTGATAACGCGCCGCACGCACAGACAACGAATCTCCGTAATACTTCGATCAGTTATTACCCGAAAGGTGAACTCATCGGCATGGTGATGGACTTGCTGCTGCGCGGACGAACGAAAGGAAAGTCGTCGCTCGACGACGTGATGCGCGCGATGTATGCCGAGTTTTATTTGAAGAGTCCGAACAGCAGTTACTACCTGCGCGGTCGCGGATATCAGCCGGAAGATCTCGAGCGGGTCGCGAGCCTGGAGTCGGGTGTCGATCTAAGTGACTTCTTCAAACGACACATTCGCGATGTCGAAGTGCTGCCTTACGACGAGGCGTTTGCGTATGTTGGTTTGCGACTAGTGAAGACGCAGGCGAAGGACCCGTACGATCTCGGACTCTCTCTGCAACTCGGCGCAGCGCGCCAGATCGTCATCGCAAACGTTCGCAACAACTCGCCGGCGGAGAACGCGGGACTGCAAGCCGGCGATGTGATCACTTCGTTTCCACCGAGAGAGACGGTGGAGCGTTACAAGCCGGGCGACTCGGTGCCAGTGATAGTGAAACGCGATCGACGCACGATTAAAACGAATATCGTGGTGGGTCCGCCGGAAATATTCGATTACAGGATTGAAGAGAAGCCGGACGCCACCGTTGCGCAGAAAGCGCTGCGCGCCATATGGCTGAAGGGATAATATTTCACGCAAAGGCGCAAAGGCGCAAAGTCGCAAAGAAAAACTCTTCCTCTGTGTCTTTGCGGCTCGGCTTTGCGTCTTTGCGTGAAACTCTTTTACGGCACTATTACTTCGAGTGAGTGCGGAGCGATCGCGAAGCGCATCGGCAGGTCGCCGAGTAACTCACCGTCGATCTGGACCTGGGCATCGCCGTAGGCTTTTACGCTGTCGGTGTTTACAAATCGCACTTCGGGTTTGTCATGGGGGATGCCACCGCGAATCGTGTATGAAAGCAAATGCAGGTAACGCCTGCGGCTCGTCGTGTCGATGATGCAGACTTCGAACTCGCGTCGATCGAGTCGCGCGCCGGGCGTGATTGCAAGATCCCCGCCGTACCGTGGCGCCTTACCGATCGCGGCAAACGTTGCGTTGTACTTGTCGCCGTTAATCTCGAGTGTGAAAGACTGCGGATTCCAGTCTGCCAGATGGCTGAGACCCGAAACCCAAAAGGCTCCCCTGCCGATCCGCTTTTTAAGTGACGGTTGCACACGGCCCACGACGGACGCATCGAGACCAATACCCGCCATCAACACGAAATAACGGCTCTGATTGCTAGTCTCATCGACCACGAGACCGAGATAGATCTGGCGTGACTTACCCGCGGCCACAACAGCAACAGCTTGTTCTTCGTCAAGCGGCAAACCAAGCTCGCGCGCGAGAACATTGCCGGTGCCGCGCGGAATGATTGCAAGACGTGCGTCAGTTCCGGCCAACCCCTGAATCGCTTCATTGATGGTGCCGTCGCCGCCGGCAACAATCACGTCAGTGTAACCATCACGCGCAGCACGCGCGGCTATCTCCGTCGCGTCGCCTGGTCCGCTCGTCAACTGTAGATCGACTTTGAGACCAAGTGACTCGAGGTCTGAGGCAACCTCCTGAATTGATCGGCGTCGCGAACCGTAACGACCTGTTTTGGGATTGGAGATCAGTGTTGCCTTGCGCGTAGCCATGTGGCTAAGTTTGAAGCAGGACACCTGCGTCACGCAAATCGTCCGTCTCGAAGCCTTCCGTAAAAGATTCATAAATGGGTGCAAGAAGATTACGTGCTTCGCCGGCTTTGCCCTGAGATCGATAAAGCCGCGCGAGGCTCAATGCCGTGCGTAGCTGCCACGCTTTTGCTTTCTGCGACTCGGCAATCGCCAGCGATCGCTTGAAGCAGTCTTCAGCATTCGCATGGTTAGCCTTTAATAACAACTCGCCTCGGAGGCGATACAGCTCAGCTTCGTAATAACGCTCGCCTTTCCTGTGTACCAAATCCACCGCCTCGTCTAGCAAGAGGAGTGCCTCGTCGATTTCGTTGTTTTTCGATAAAACTTCCGCCAGCAGTGCAAGAAAATGCGGACGAACGAGGAGTGTTCCTGTCGCCCCAAGTGCAGCAAGACTCTCGCGGATCTGATCCATAGCCTCACGCGCACCATCGAACTTGCTTGCTGCCCAGGCCTGCATGATCATCGCCATCGCGCCGTATAACGCCAACCCATGTTCGCGCGAGATATCGATAACAGCTTCAGCATAGTATTGCGCCATGAGGGTGTCGCGACGGAGTTGATACAGAACGCTTGCGAACAAAGCTGCATGCGCCAGTCCATGCGGCTCAGATAACTCACGCGCGCGCACGAGTGCTTCTTCAATACGTTCCAACGACTGATCGGGCAAGCCGCTATACCAAAGCGCCCAGGCAGCAAAACACGGCATTGCGACGCCCGGATTCAGTGCGTAGAGAAATGAATCCTCCCGATGTTGAGTGGGATCGTAGATCGCGAGCGCTTTTTCGAAGTGATCCAACGCCAGGTCAAATTGGCCGAGATGTAAAAAAGTAGTTTCCAACGCCCAGTGACCGCGCAGCGCGAGTCCCGGATAAGGCAACCGCTCGGACAGTTGTAAAAATTCCTCTGCGATGTCGCGCGCTGTCTCGAATTCCGCGCTCAAGGTGTGAAACGTCCATAACCCCCAGAGAACTTCAGAAATGTCCGGTGAGTCGCCGAGCTGCTCGTGGAGTTCTCGTGCCCTCGTATAAACTCGCCCGACATTTGGCGAAGCGTAACCCTCAATCGCGATGAGGGGCACACCGAGTGTGAGATGTAAACAAAGCGATTCGTTCAGGACTTCACGCGTCGCTGGTAGTTTGTCAATCAACTCGATCCCGCGTCGCGCAAGACTCACAGCTTCCTGATAGGCAAAGCGACGCATGGCCGTGTTCGCGCCCTGCTTGAGATAGTGTGCGGCGCGTTTGTAGTCTCGACCACGCTCGAAGTGCATCGCGAGCTCGACCGAGATCTCACCCGCGCGTTCACCGTAAATCTTTTCACCACGATCTGCGATCAGCCGGTGCATTTGCGCGCGTCTTGTTTCCGGCAAACGTTCATACAAAACGTTCTGATACAAAGCATGTACGAAGCCGTATCGCGTCGTTACTTCTCCATTCGGTAGTTCGTGAATGCCGCAGTCCTGAATGTATTGCCGCTGACGTGCGAGCTCGACGCATCGTTCTTCGACGTCGAGCGGATCTTCTTCGAGTCCGGCTGCTAAGGCGAGTGTCGAAAACTCAAGTCCCGCGACACTTGCGGCTTCGAGCGTCCTTTGCTTGTCTGCATCGAGAAGTTCGACTTGTCTTTCCATCATCTGCCTGATGTTGTCAGGCACGCCGAGTTCGACGTTGTCGATATCGACGCTCAGGTTCCAAGTGCCGCCCGCACGCTGTACGATCAAGCCAGTCTCCAAAAGATAGTCGACGGTATTAACCATAAACAGCGGATTACCATCGGTGCGCTCGTGTATCAACGTCGCGAGACCAGCGGGAAACTTGTTACCCGGAAATCTGACGGTCAGGTAATCCTTCATCGCCGCGGGTGTGAGGTATTCGAGTGGCAACTCTTTGCACAACTGCTTTGCCTGCAATTGCTGCTTGACCGCTTTCAACGGATGCCCACTGAGAGTGAGCTCGATGTCGCGATACGTTCCGATGAGCATCAGGTGAGTAGGCCGCCGTTGCGTCGCGAGGTACGAGATTAGATCGAGTGTCGAGTAATCGCTCCAGTGCAGGTCTTCTAATATAAGGACGAGGGGCACTTTCGCCGCGAGCAGATCCAAAGCCTCACCCATCTCGCGCAACATGCGTTCGCGAGTTGCGCCGGACATCTCTCGACTCAACAACTCACGTTCAGTCGAACTCAACAGCCAGGGCATTTGCAGCAACCACAACGGCGCGTGAGCTCGCAGTAGATCAGTGACTTGCCGATCTTCACGACACAAGCGACCGATTGCATCGAGCACAGGCAAGTAGGCTTCGCCGGTCCCATACTGCTCCAAACATTGTCCACGACCGACACGAACAGTTCCATCAAGTGGGATCGTTCGTGTGAAAGCATCGATCAGTGATGTTTTCCCGATCCCGGCTTCACCAGTAATAAATCCGATTTGCCGTTCACCACGTTTCGTACGTCGCAGCCAGCGTTGCAGCCGGGCCAACGGCTCTTCACGACCAACCACTTCGCTGAACACGGGAAACGCGCCGGAGAAGAGGTTGTCCTGCGATGCCGACACTAGCTCCGGATCAACGATATGCCCGATGAAGCGATAGCCGCGCCGGTGGGCCGTTTCAATAAATTGCGGCGACTTTGGATCGTCTTCGAGCGCTTCGCGCACCTGTTGAACGGTGACTTTTAACACCGCATCGCCGACGAACGTTTCCGGCCAAACCGCGTTCAGCAACTCGTCTTTAGTGACGAGTTGGCCCGGTCGTTGAATCAAGTAATTGAGTAATGCGAAAGCTTTTGGCCTGATTTTAAGCGCGTCCGGGCCTCGCCACAGGCATTCGTTGGCGAGATCGAGGGCAAAACGATCGAAGGAGATCCGCTTTTCGTTAGCAATGGGATTCACAGAGGCACACAACCCCCATTTGTTTATCGCGTATTTTTGACGCGTTTTGGGTCTCTGTAGGTACGAAAAAACTTTACCAGACGTTTACCGAAAGTTTATGACTGCTTTCGCAGCAACCTCTATCTTGTCATGGTCGGAAGGAAGGACTTAACTGATCAGGAAAGAAAGAGGAGTTGTTATGAAGAACGTAGTCGTGAAAGGGTTAGTAAAGTTTGGGTTGCTTGCGGTGGTCCTGATGATTGCAGCGAGCGTTCCCACGAAGGCGCAGAGCCTTCAGTACAAATTGACGGCGAATATTCCGTTCGATTTTACCGTGATGGACAAGAAACTGCCGGCTGGTAAATATTCAATCGGCCGCTCTCAAAATAGTAACGGAGATCAGGTTATTCAAATCGTTAGCGCGGATGGACAGGAGAACGTTTCGCGTTTGACCATTCCTGTGCTCACAAACGACCCCGCGAAAGAGGGCGTGCTGGTTTTTCACCAGTACGGCGATAATTACTTCCTGTACGAGATTTGGCCGGCGGGCGGGCACACAGGACGAGCACTTCCGAAGTCACGTGCCGAACGGGAGGTGCAGCGACAAGGCAACGATGCCAAGGTGGCACGCGTAAATTTCTAAAGCAGGGTAGGTAGGTAGGTAGCAAGTACTTTCAGAAACTAGACAAGCCACGGATGCCCAGCAACATCCGTGGCTTATTTTTGTGTTTGCTGGACGAGGTCAGTACGGCGGTAGCGTCGGGTCGAT
>DATEWS010000473.1:0-2645 GCA_035257785.1 Pyrinomonadaceae bacterium | reverse complement strand
ACCATGCACTCGCGCAACGAGATCGGGGATGGTGGGGTCGTCACTCGACTTCGGTATGATCTTCGGATCGGGTGCGATTACCGGGCGAATCATCTTTTGCTGCAACTGCTCGCGTGCGTCCATCATCCACCCGAACCCTCGGAAGATGTACGTCAATAACGTCCGATCAGGCTCGTCGATCCCCAACGCTTCCTGCACACACCACGCACCGAAGTCAGTATTCGCAGTCAATCTTAACGGCGGACTATCTTCCCTTCCCGGCTTCAACACTCCGTTTACAAACGCCGTGAGATAGATCAGTCTCGCGATCGACAATCGCTCGTGTTGTCGCGCGGTGATGTTCAACTCACCCGCATCGATCGCCTTGAACACCGGATCGATATAGATCGCCGGTCGCGGATCCTGTTGCACCTGGTTCCCACGTCCCGCTGCTGCGATCTCAGGATGACCAAACGTCGGTAATCCGCCCGTCAACATCTTCTCTCGAATTCGTTGAGATCGCTGTTCGGCCGTCAAAGGCTCGAGCTCCTGAACGAAGTCTGACATGTCGTGAATCGCGCCGAAGTGTCGCGCACCGTCGAGCGCCATGTGAGACGCGATAAAGAAGTCGATCACCGAGAACGTGTGCAGGGTCGCCATGTATCGCGCCACCATACTGGAACCAGCCGAGCCATGATGGATCTGAATCGTCCCCATGCGTTCGAGAATTTCACGTTCGTGGTCGTTGGCGTGATGGCCGAGGATCAGGCTGTACGAAAGCTGGAACGCGTTTCGTTTCTGCTTGCGCTCCTCGTCGATAAACTGTCGCGTCGCGCTTACGAGATCATCCTGCGGACTGTCCGTCAGACGGTGATTCATGTAAGCCGACACGCCACCGATCGCAACATTCTTCATATGTACGGCGATCATCTCGTTCAACAACGACTCGGCGTCGCGTTCGTCGTGCATGCCGCGGTCCTGATGTTCTTCGCGACCGAGTTTCGCTTTATCGAGAATCGCAAAATGATGTATCGCGACTTCCGGTCCGAGTCCTGGATACTTTTTGACAAACGCAGCGATGTCTTCGATCAGTGACTGGCCGAAACTCTCAAAATATTTTTGATCTACGAACGCGGCGAGGTTTGCCGTAGGGCCCTGTTCGCCAAACAGCCCGGTGAAAATCACGTCCATTGGACCAACTCTACCGGCAACGATGTCCGATTCCGGCACAGTGCCGCGAATCGTGAACGATCTAATATCGAGTGTGATAGTAGTTCCGTTGCAATCGACTGGAGTGTGGTGCAAAACGGGGTTGGCGATGATGCCGGTCGAGGCGGGCATGGTGGAAAAGTAGCCGAGTGCGGTTGAAATCTGTTTCTCACCGAGCTCGTCCGCCCTCGCGATGGCCTGTTTTACGGGATTGAATTCAGGCGCAGGCGGCACCACCGCGAAAATCTTGTCAATCGAATCTTCTTCCATACCTAACAATCCTTTTTAATCTGGTCTAAGAATAGCGATTATTGCGCGTGGCAACAACTAGCGGAGGAATTTGTAGACTAATCACGCGGAGCAAAGTATATTGACGCTGCTGTTCTACAAACTGAAACTCTCACGGATATCACCAAAGTCTGAGCAAAGATTCTAACAATGGCACACGCCTCACTAATCGCTACTCTATTGAATTCTCCGTCGCTTGATGGAGCAGATCTCGCTGCGCTGCCGGAGTCAGTGGAATGGTTGGAAGTGCGCGCGGATCGCGTCGGAGACATCGATCCGGAATGGTTGCGTAATCATTTCAAAGGACGGCTGATCTATGCGTTGAGAACGGATGACGGGCGCGACCAGTTTGGAAACCGTGCGCAACGATTGCAAGGAGCGGCGCGTTTTTATGACCGGATTGAACTTGAAGTTTCCGATCAGGAATTCTTAAAACTGATCCCACCCGAGCAACGTCTGCTTTCCTGGTATGGTCACGTTAACGATCTGTCGACGTTAACTGACCGCTTCGAGCAACTCGCATCACTTCCGGCTGCTGTTTACAAACTAGTCACAAGCGCCACCACGATCGCGGAAGAGTTTTTGCCTCTGGATTTGCTCCATTCCTTGCGGCGTGACGACACGATCGCTTTCGCAAACGGGCCCCTTGGATTCTGGAATCGCATCGTCGCTCTGCATGTCGGTGCACCCGCGATTTTTGGTGTTGTCGGTGTTGGTTCCGCACTCGATATGGAACCCTCCGTCCGTAAACTTATCGATGACTACGGTGTTCCTTCGTTGGCGCGGGTTAAGGAACTCTTCGCGATCGTAGGCAATCCCGTTTTCCACTCGCTGTCGCCGCGTTTGCACAATGCTTCGTACCGCGCGATGGGTCATCAGGCGCTGTTCGTGCCGTTGCGAGTGGAATCGTTTGCTGAATTCTGGCGCGAGTTTGTGTTGGCGAAACGACTCGACGCGTTTGGCCTGCCGATCAACGGAATGACTGTCGCTTCGCCGCACAAAGAAGAAGCAGTGGCGACGGCGAAGATCGTTAGTGGCATGGCGCGTCAAAGTGAAGCGGCGAATATTCTCGTGCGCAATAACGGCTGGTGGAGTGCTGACACGACCGATCCGGATGTGGTCTATACTGCGACTGTTCCCGTGCAACAGAAACGGGCTGCCGTTATCGG
>DATEWS010000472.1:0-2204 GCA_035257785.1 Pyrinomonadaceae bacterium | reverse complement strand
CAGAGCTTCAGGATGATTGAAAAGTATCCCCCAGATCGTGTGGCCGGCCGCCTCGAGACCGGTGATAAAATACTTGTCTTCACCACCATAGTCTTTCACCACATCCCGCATAATCGCGGTGATTCCATCCATGTCGAACTTGAATGGACCAGCATTCTGAATTCTGTCCCACACCTGATCTGAATAGTGATACGCCGGCACACCGCGCACACCGGCGCCACCGTTAGTCACGACGAACGGCGTGACGATGATGAATGGTCGCTGCTGACGTGCGTGGGTGAATGCAGTGGCAGCCTGCAAAAAGTCCCGCTCTGCACTATCGATCACAACAACCACAGGCCATCTCTTTCCCGCGACCCAATTGTCCGGCAAAGAAAGGTAGTACTGAATCGGGTGAGTCGAAGCAGTCTTCAGTTGTGGCGGTTCAGACGCATGGGCCAACAGGGACCACGCGCAACTCAACACTAATAATATGCAGCTACGGTAATACACCGTCGGGCACCATCCACTGATGAATATCCATCGCGAGTCTCCCGGCTTGCACTGCCGGGTCGCTTGCTGTCAATGCTTTCGCTTCGTCTAAAGATGCAACTCGAAATACGAAGATACCGCGTAGTTGGCCATCGTCTCCAAATGGTCCTGCGGCAACGAGCTTTTTCATTTCCGCGAGGCGATTGATGTTGGCCATGTGGCCTTTCTGAATCTCCTCGGTCGCAGGCGTTTTTTCGGGAGTCCACTTTTCACCGCGCGTCAGCAAGGCGAGATACGTGGGCACGAGTTTCACCGGCTGAGACGGCTTGCGAAATATATCTTCCGACCACCATGGATGAATTTCCACGAGGCGAAATCCAGCCGCCACCGACGGATCCGCTTCAGCCCATGCCTTCGCTTCGTCAGCGGACTTCGCACGAAACACAAACACACCATCGATCTCACCGCCGCCGGTAAACGGTCCGGCGATGACCGCCTTCCCCGAGTCGAGGAGGGTCAACACGTAGTTGACGTGTTCCTGGTGCAGACGTTTTGTTTCCGCATTTTCCGTCGCAGTCCACTTCGGCCCATGCTTGAGGAGCGCCATGTGAAACTCGATCAGTTTGTGTGCTGGTTCCTGCTGCGAAAAAACGACGGGCGATATTGTAAGCAGAAGGATGAGGGTGAATAAAAGGATTTTCATTTTCCACTCCTGATAAACCGCGGATTCACGGATGAACGCAGATAATAGCTCATCCGCGTAATCCGCGAGAATCCGCGGTCTCAGAAGCGAAAGTTAAGGACGGTTAGAGTTGCTGTTGCTGTTGCGGTTACTGTTGCTGTTATCGCGTTGATTAGGCTCAAGGGCCTTGGCCATCTGAAGATGTTCCTGGAGAGTCGGCAGTGTCTTGCTGGCGAACGCCTTGATATCGGCATCGGCGCCCTTGCTGCTTTGCTTCTCAAACTCCTTAACATCTTTATTGTGATCGCTGAGCATCATTTTTGAGTAAGCGCGATCAAAGTCCGCTCCCGACATTGCTGAGAGCTTCGTTACATCTTTCTGGTGTTTTTCATCCAGCGCCGTCGGTAACGTCATGCCCTTGCTCTGCGCCAACGTCATCAGCTCTTCATTCGCTTTTGAGTGATCGTCCACCATACGCTGGCCAAACTGTTTTACTGACTCACTCATGCCTTTTTGCGCGGCGATGCGACCGAGTTCGACTTCCATCAGGCCGCCCATTGCTGCGTCCATGACGAAATCGCGATCGGACGAACTCAGGTTGCCCATGCCCGCCCGTTCGCCTGATGCTCCCGTGTTGTCATTGCGGTTAGCGGCCCGGTTGGCGTTGCGGTTCTGCATCCTGTTTGCGTTGGCGTTGCTGTTGCTATTGCTGTTCTGGTTGGAATTTTGCACTTGCAAATTGCTGCTGGCTTTCACAGCAATCACAACGAGCCCGCACGCAATCAGCACAGCAAGAAACCCAACGTGCGCGTTTTTAATTAACTGTTGGTTGTTCATACATTCCCCCTTGTTTGAAGCGGAACTATCCGTTTGCGAGCGTACCAGTGAAGCAGGGGTTAATCGGTTCGCTTGCGTACCAACTTCAAGTGCTGCAAGCCAGTCGTAACGAATACTTTTTATGCATCGATGGAGACGCACTTCAGGATATAACTGGCATCGCCGCCATCATCGCTCCAGGCGTTCGTTTCTGCGACCTCCTGATACGATTCGT
>DATEWS010000471.1:0-5222 GCA_035257785.1 Pyrinomonadaceae bacterium | reverse complement strand
GCGAAGTGCCGCCGTTATCGACCTTGAGCGTCGTAGTGAAGCAGCCGGGTGCTGGTGGTGATCCGTGGGACGAAGTGGCGAGTTTCATCCACAGCGACGACAGTGATGAAAACGGCGACCACTTCGTCGTCGAGACTGACGAAGAAGGCTTTAGCGTCATTCGCTTTGGCAACGGCAAGAACGGCAAAGAACTGCCCGAGAACTCGGAGGTGCACTGTACTTACCAGGTCGGCCGCGGTCACGATGGAAACATCGGTCTCGATACCCTCATCAATTTCGATCCGACGACGAGCGCGTTTCTGAAACTGGAAGCGAACATCTTCGCATCAACGACTGACGGCACGATCATTCGTTGCTGGAATCCGTTCGACATCACCAACGGACGCGCGCCGGAACCCGCGACCGAGATTATTCGACGAGTGCCCGAAGCCTATCGCGCGCGCCAACTCCGCGCGATCACTCTTCAGGATTACATCAATCGCGCCGAAGAAATACCCGGAGTTTCAAAAGCAGCCGCGCGTTACGCGTGGACCGGAAGCTGGCGCACGGTCCAGGTCACGATCGATCCCGTTGGCACGACCGTCGTCAGCGAGGAAATGCGCAAACAAGTCGCAAGCTATCTCAACGCCGTGCGCTTGATCGGCGAAGACCTCGAGATTCGTCCGCCACAGTTTGTTCCACTTGAAATTCACGTCTCAGTATGTGCGAAAGATGATTTCTGGCCGGAAGACTTGAAAGCAATTCTCGAACAGGAGTTTTCAGATGGTTGGACGCCGGATGGACGCATGGGGTTTTTTCATCCGGACCTCTGGACGTTTGGCCAGCAACTCAAGGCCAGTCAAATCATCGGCCGCGTACTGGCAGTTGAAGGCATCGAGCACGTCATCAGCGTGAAGATGAAACGCTTCGCGCATACGGGTCAGTTTCTCACGCAAATTACGAACGTGAATTACAACGAGATTCTTCAGGTTCGAAACGATCCGGATCACATGGAACTCGGCTCGATCGATTTTGAAGTTCAGGGAGGCAGAAGGTGACTGACGACTGCCGCAACGATTGTCTAGATCCACTTCGCTTTCCGGTGGGCATCTTCAACCGTCCGGCACTGCCACACATCAAGTATCGCATCGGTTCGTATGCCGAGATACGCGAAGCACTGTTTCGCAATCTCGACAAGACGGCGGGTCTCTCGCAGTGGACGCATCGCGGCGCGGACGATCCGGGCATCGCTTTGCTCGAAGGCGCCGCGATCCTCGGCGACATTCTCACTTTCTACCAGGAGCTTTACGCCAACGAGGCGTTTCTGCGAACGGCGCAATGGCGCGAAAGCATTTCCGATCTGGTGCGTTTGCTCGGCTATCGTTTGAGTCCCGGACTCGGCGGCAGTGCAACGTTTGCTTTTGAGATCAAAGGCAGTGAGGCCGTTTCGGTGCCAGTGGATTTTCCGTTGAAAGCTGAAGTCGCAGGGCTGAGCAAGCCGGCTGACTTCGAAACGACGGAACAGATCATCGCGTACCCGTGGCTGAGTAGTTTCAATCTCTACAGAAGACTCTTCACTCCCAACATCGTCAAGGAAACTACCGAGTTCTACATCTTCTCGCCGGATCAGTTTGTTTCTCCTATAGAGCTCAAGGCGAACGACCGGTTGTTGATTGCCGAACCCGACAATCCGGTGGACCCAACTCAGCTTACGAATCACGAGATAGTGATCATCGATTCAGTGCGCGAGCTGCACGGAAGGAAGATCTACAAGATCAAAGGAAGTCTGAAACGCGGCGGCAGCATCTCGAATCTCGCCGCATTCAAGCTGGGCCGTTCATTCCGTCATTTCGGCAACAATGGACCACAGAAGATCACGAAGCAGCCGGACGAAGTGAAATCAACTGCCGTCACTTCCGGCACGACCACCACGGTCACTTCTCCATCTGCTCCGCAGTTGCTCCACTCGTTCTATCGAGATCTGACAGCCGACAACGTCTCAGTTGATGGTCCATACACAAACTTGCTGGGCATCAAGAACATGATCAAGTTCTGCGAACCCAGCCTGGGCAAAAAGGAATTTGCGCTCGACAGTGACGTGAAGGATCTCGCCACCGGAACGCGATTCGTGATTACGTTGCCACTGTTCAAGACAGGTAGTTTGGCGTTCAAAGAAAGGACACTCGTGCGCACGGTAAAGAGTGTTCGTTCAGCCACACAAACGTTTGGTCTCGTTACCGGAAACACAAGTGTCGTTACTCTCGACAGCCAGTTGAACCTCAGCATCAGCGGCACGCCTTACTACATCACCGACGCGCGCCAGATGGTGATGGAAGAAGTCGTCAGTCCGGTGATGCAAATCCGCGCCGCTTACAAAGAAACGACCGATACGACTGGCAACAAACTATATTTCTTCGGCACCGAGTCGCAGGCATTGAACTTGAGCGATCGACGACTCTACCTCGTCAAACCCGATAACGATCCGGTGCTGGCAACCGTCACCGATGTGCAGGTGTTGTCTCCGGATCTTGCCGATCGCCCAGCGTTGCGTCGCATCCATCTCGATCGCGAAGTCACACTCGCCGATTTTCCCAACGAGAAACCGCTCGTCACCGTCTACGGCAACCTCGTCGATGCCACACAAGGCAAGACTGAAGCAACTGCGTCGCTTGGCAATGGCGACAATCGCCTCGTGTTTCAAACGTTCAAGCTCTCGAAAGGCCCACTGACTTATCTGATCTCCAAAACTGAAACACCACCCGAAGTTCCGGAGCTGGAGATCTACGTCAACGATCGACTCTGGAAGCGCGTGCCTTCGTTTTTCGGACGCGATCCGGACGAGGAGATCTACATCGTTCGCGAAGACGCTGAGAACAGTAGCTGGGTGCAGTTTGGCGATGGCGTCACGGGCGCGCGACTGCCGTCGGGCGTGAAGAATGTTGTTGCGAAATATCGCACCGGCACCGGCGCGTTTGGCGAGTTGAAGCCGAAAACAAAAGTTCAGGCCGGGAAGAAACTCGACGATCTCGACAAGATTCAGATGCCTGATGTCGCCGCCGGTGGCTCAGAACCCGAAGACGGAGAGAACGCACGCGACGCCGCACCGGGCAAGATTCAGAGTCTCGATCGACTCGTTAGTCTTCAGGATTTTGAAAGTGAAGCGCTCGCGATCTCGGGTGTCACTAAGGCCGCCGCGACCTGGGCGTTGGTCAACAATAATCCGGAAGTGGTCATTACGGTTCTGATGGACACCGGTCGCGAAAACGAGATCGAAGAAGTTCGTCAAACGCTCGCCGCATACAACAAGAGTCGTGGTCCAAATCGTTTTCCGATCAGCGTTCTCAAGGGTCTTCGTCGTTACGTTGTCGTTCACGCGACGTTTGGTTTCGACGCGACCTACCTCGAAGAAAATTTAAAAGCAGAGATTCAGAAAGCGCTCGGCGTCAATGGCGGCGTTCCGAATGCGAAAGACGATCAGTCGGGGTTGTTCAGCTTGCGACAAAGACGTTTTGGTCAAAGGGAATATGCCACGTCGATCGCGGGAAGAATTCAACAAGTGAAGGGCGTGACGTGGGCCGAGGTCACGCGCTTTAGTTCGCTTGGCGCGTTGGAAGATCCGACGACGTTTGTCCCGCCGAGCACGCCGGTAATACTTAAAAAACGAGTCGCGTGTAGTTCGCAGCGAGTGCTCAGTTTGTATTCCGGCCATCTTGAGCTGACGGGCGTTTCCGACATCATTCCGGAGGTGAAAGTGTGAACGGTGGTTTTGTCTTAAAAGTCAGACATCATTCTTTGACACAGTCAGTACAGGGAGCGATAGCGACCTCGTCAACGATAGGAGTCAAGAATCACAGGAAATATCGCATGCTGATCACTGACCAGGTCGCTATCGCTCCCTGTACTGACTGTGCCCAAGTGCGGATTCCTGGTTTGAGGGCAAAGCCATGACCGAGAAACGCGTCCCGTTATTCACACGTCTGCCGGAAATCTATCGCATCAAGGATGCGGAACAGTTTCCGCCCGATCCGCTGCGCGACTACCTCGCGTTAATCGAAAACGCATTCGGTTCGATTCACGAGAACATCGAGGCGCTTTATCACGATCTCTTCATCGAGACTTGTGAAGACTGGGTAGTTCCCTACATCGGCGACTTGCTCGGCACCACGCATTTGAAAGGTGATCCGTGGACGTTGCGCGCCGACGTCGCCGACACGATTGCCCTCAGACGAAGGAAAGGCACGCTCGGCGCGATTGAGTTGCTCGCCTTCAACCTGACCCAGTGGGGTGTTCACTGTGTCGAGTTGCTCGAGAACATGGTCTGGAACCAACACCTGAATCATCAACGTCCTGATGTTGGTGGTCCACCTCCGTATCGCGATGTGAAACGCCAGACCGTGATTCGCGGGGGCACCGTGACGCTGCGCGATCCCGCGATGCTCGCGCTGCTATCAACGCCGTTCGATCCGTTCGCGCACACCGCCGACGTCAAGCCACCGGCAAATGGCAGCATCAGGTACAACTTGCCAAACCTCGCGATCTTTCTCTGGCGCTTGGAGGCGTATCGTATTCGCGTCAGCAAGCCGGTTTCAAAAGGCATCATCAACACCGGTCTCGCCGCGCCACGAGCGGCGCGCGCAGTTCGCTTCAGTATCAATCCCGTTAACCGTCCGTACATCACGGCCGCGAATGAAAAAGATCGCGAGCCGGTTCGGTTGTTCAATACGAACCTGGTCGCAATTACTAACACGGAGCGAAACGCTGCCGGCGTATTCGATGTCACGACCGCCGCGCCGCGAATCTCGCAGATTGATGAAGTGCCTGGTCCAATTCCCATTGAGCGTCTGACGTCGGGCGCGGCGGCGGGCATGCCAGAGGCTTATGTCTCCGTTGATACGTACGATGCCACGAGCCCCGATCTAAAAGGCCTCGACATTTCCGACGTTGGTTTGCAGTTGCACCTTCCTGAAGCAACGTTTCCGGGCGAAGTGTTTCCGCTTCCGGCCAACTCGCCGGCGAAGTGGAAAATCCGCGGCGCGAATTTGTGTGCGTGGGAAGCAGGCCTGTTTCCGCCACTCGACGAACAGGAGATTGTCGTCGATCCCGTCATCGGACGTTTGCTGATTGGTGTCGGCACACAAGCGCGCGCAAATGCGCTCGTAAACAAACTGCTTCTGACTTACACGTACGGCGCGGTTGGACCAGTCGGCGCGCATCCACTCTCACGCGACACAGCGTCGGGAACT
>DATEWS010000470.1:0-2422 GCA_035257785.1 Pyrinomonadaceae bacterium | reverse complement strand
AAAGAAGTCCTGGGAGAGGATCAGAAATTACCCGAGATCTACACCGAGCGGCAGCAGGGCGAAGGCTACGACTTTTTCCCAAACTGCACACGCAACGCTTTCGAAGTTGCGACTGAAACGTTGAAAGATCGCGTCGTCCGATACGGCGCTGAAGATAGAAACGTTCGCGCCTGGCTTGCAACGCAGGATCTCGTCTTTCAAAACTGCTCGCGCGGTGCACAAGCTCCGCCCGAACTCGGCCCCGAAAGTCCACCGTGGCTGCGTAAAGATCGCGATTATCAGATCGCTGCCGCTCATTTCTACTCGCTCAACTTCGACGAAGCACGCGCGCGGTTCGAAAAGATCGCGTTTGACGTGGATTCACCGTGGCGTGAACTTGCGCCGTACCTCGTCGCTCGCACACTAGTGCGTCAGGCGAGTTTGGCCCGCACTGACGCAAAACGGGAGGGCTACGAGCGAGCTGAAACCTACATCAAGAGTTTTTTAGCGAGTGGCGGCAAGTTCACACCCGCAGCGCAACGACTGCTGGCGCTGGTCAAATACAACTTACATCCGGAAGAACGACTGGGAGAGCTCGCGCGCGGTTTGGCTTATGGTTACGACGAGAATCTACGTCAAGACCTGATCGATTACGTTTGGCTGCTTGATAAGTTTGAGTCACAAATTATTAAAGCCACGCCGCCACGTAAAGATCCGATTTTTCCTTCTGACCCCGACGTCTATCTGAGCAAGGAAGAGAAGGAAAGACGCGAGGCAATCGAGCGCGGAGAATTGATTCACATCACGCTCTATGTGAAGAAGCCGGACGGCACTCCGGATCTGGGTCAGCGGTTCGAAGTAATTACCAGCTCCACCAGATCAGTAGAAGAAGTTGTGTCCTACTTCGGAGCGTCACTCCGCCGGAAACTCACTAAAGAAGAAGTCACTGAGGTAAAGGGACTGTATGAGGAGGCAATGAAGGAACGCGAGTGGCGCGTGCGGCCTAATGGACAATTGGAGCGCACTGCGTTGTCAGCATATGAAGGCTGTTACTTCGACTGCGACAGATTGACACTTGCTCTGATGCCTGACTTCATGCGAGCGGACGATTTAACCGATTGGATTCTGACTCTGCAAACAAACGATCCTCGGGCGTACAGTCATGCATTTCGCAAGTGGCGTGAAACCGGCTCGCCCGCGTGGTTAGCTACGGCTTTGATCAAAGCGGAAAAGTCGTCACCGAGGTTGGTCCAATTGATGCGTGCGGCTGAAAAGGTAACGCGTGACGAGCCCGGCTATGCGACTGTCGCGTATCACCTCGTGCGTTTGAAACTCGCGCTCGGCAATCTGACAGCAGCGCGAAAACTTCTCGACGACGTGATCTCGTGGCAAACAGACGTCCTGCCACTCTCAGCGCAGAACCAGTTTCTCGAACAACGCATGAGTTTGTCTGAAAACTTGAGTGAGTTCCTGAAATCTGCGGAGCGAAAGCCGGTAGCTTTTTTCAAGTACGGTTCGCCTGGAAAAATCAGTGACCTCCTTCGATGGCAGAAGGCGGCATGGAATGCCGAGTACTACGCGAAAAGCAAAGAAGAATGGGAGCGAGGCGTCGATCTTGAATTCGCGGACCTGTTGGCATGGGACGATCGATTTACGTTCGATACCAGGACGACGGATATTTTCAACCGGCATTTTCCACTCCAACTACTTGCCAGAGCAGCGCGCGATCCTGGAGTTCCTGATTATCTACAAAACCGGCTCGCGCTAGCCGTTTGGACACGAGCAATCCTGCTCGACAACGATGACGTTGCGACAAAGATTGCGCCTCAGCTCGTGAAGTTTGAGCCAAAGATCGAACCTGTGTTTCGGGATTACCTGCAAGCACGAACGCCGAAAGAACGTCACGAGGCTGCTTTGTGGGTGTTGCTCAAGTTTCCCGGTTTGTCGCCCTACCTGGACAGCATCATACCGACTTTCACTACCAGTGAAGATCTCGAGTACTACTTCGACACGTCGTGGTGGTGCCGGCCTTCAGAAACTGAGTACAACGATCAGGGCGTGGCAACGCCGAAGGTGATTCCCAAGCCGAGTTTCCTGACTCCCGCACAATCGGAAGCAGCGCGACGCGAGTACCGGGCGCTCGTCGATATCGGAGGCGGGAAGCCGTATCTCGGTAAGCAAGTAATTGCGTGGGCCAAAGCCTCACCATCCGATCACAAAATCCCCGAAGCGTTATTCATCGCGGTTAAGGCGAATCGAGCCTGGAAGAACGGTTGCGCCGGTTGGGAACATGATGAGGCGCTGCAACAGGAAGCCGAAAAACTTCTCAAGCAGCGCTACCCCTTCAGCCCCTGGACAGCAAAGCTGATTGAATCTGAGAAGAATTGAACTAGCAACAAAGTGAACAAGTCAGGAAGAGGGGCTTGCCCCCGCTGTTTCGAGA
>DATEWS010000469.1:0-2427 GCA_035257785.1 Pyrinomonadaceae bacterium | reverse complement strand
GCTGCGTATCAGATTGGCGATCAATCGATGCAATCTCCGCAGTTAGTAAAGGAAATTGTCAACGAATGAAATACCAAAAATATCTTTCACGCGGCGGCGCAACGGCGCAACGTTTTTTCGAAGGTCTGTCGTGGCGCCGTTGCGCCGCCGCGAGAGAAATCCTCGTACTGACATCGATCGTACTGATAGCCGCGCTCTTGTCATCCGGCTGTGGTGGCAGTTCCGCCGCCGAAGACAAATCCAAGATCAAAGTCGGCATTGTCTTCGATATCGGTGGTAAGGACGATCGCTCGTTCAACGCTGCGGCATGGCAGGGCGTGCAGCGAGCCGCAAAGGATCTTCCGATTGTTCTACGCGATATCGAGCCGGGCACTCCGAATGCCATCGAACCCGCGATGCGCGCCTTTGCTGAACGCAATTTCGATCTGATCATCGGCGTCGGTTTCGCACAGCAGCCGATCATCGACCAGGTCGCCGCAGACTATCCACACATTCAATTCGCGATTATCGATGGCGTCAGTAAACTTCCAAACGTCGCATCGCTCGTCTTTAAAGAACACGAAGGCTCATATCTCGTCGGCATACTTGCTGCCAAATCGTCTCGCACCGGCACCATCGGATTTCTCGGCGGCATGGACATTGGTCTAATCCATCGTTTCGCCAAAGGCTACGAGGAAGGCGCGAAGTCGGTGAATCCGAACATTCGCGTGATTGAAAACTACGTTGGCGTTACCGACGGCGCCTGGAACAATCCGGGCAAAGGCAAGGAACTCTCGCTCGCCCAGATTGGTAAAGGCGCTGACGTGATCTTCACCGCCGCCGGCAACTCGGGCCTCGGCGCTTTCGACGCGGTTGAGCAACAGGGAAAACAGAACGGTCGCGCCACGCACTTCGTGATCGGAGTGGACTCCAATCAGAACATGGTCAAGCCGGGCTTTGTACTCACGAGCATGGTGAAGCGTGTCGATAACGTGGTCTATGACATCGTCAAAGAAGTCGTGAATCATCAGTTCTCACCCGGGGTGCACGTGTTTGGTCTCGACAAGGACGGCGTGGGCTACGCGATGGACGACTTCAACAAGGATCTCGTTTCTCCTGAAGCGATCCAGGAAGCCGAGACCGCGAAGAAAAAGATCATCGACGGGGAAATTAAAGTCACGGACGCGATGGGCAGTTAAGCCGCGAATAAACGCGAATTAACGCGGATTATTTTTCTTATTCTGATCCGCGCTCATTCGCGTTCATCCGTGGCTCAAATACCAGATGCTCGAACTCCGACAGATAACGAAAAGATTTGGCGACGTTCTCGCTAATGATCATGTCGACATAACCGTTAAGCCCGGGACGATCCATGCCATCGTCGGTGAGAATGGCGCGGGTAAGTCCACGGCGATGCGTATCGCTTACGGTTTTTACACCGCCGACAGTGGCGAGATCATCGTCGATGGTCAGCCGCGCGACATCAAGTCGCCTCACGACGCAATCGCCCTCGGTATCGGCATGGTCCACCAGCACTTCATGCTGGTCGAGACGATGACAGTCGCCGAGAATATTGTGCTCGGCGCAGAACCGGGAACGAGTCTCGCTCTCGATCTTAAGAGCGCCGGCGCGCAGATCCGGCAGTTATCCGAAGAGTTCAAACTCGCAGTTAATCCGAACGAACCAATCGAACATTTATCAGTGGGCCAACAACAGCGCGTCGAGTTGTTGAAGGCTCTCTATCGTCACGCGCGACTTCTGATCCTCGACGAACCGACTGCGGTACTCACGCCGCTCGAAGTCGAAGAGTTCTTCGTGATTCTTCGTCGCATGCGCGAGCAGGGCAAGACAGTCATCATCATCACTCACAAACTTTCCGAAGTGCTCGCGATCTCGGATGAAGTCACCGTCATGCGCGACGGTAAGGTTGTCGGGCGCGTGCAGACGAAAGACACCAACGCCGCCGAGCTCGCGCGTTTGATGGTCGGTCGTGAAGTGCTGTTGCGAGTCGAGAAGTCTGACGCGGAAGTCGGCAGCCCACAACTGGAAGTCAGGAATCTCTCGGTCACTGATATCAATGGAACGAAACGCGTTGATGGTGTTTCCTTTGAAGTGCGCAGCGGCGAGATCGTCGGCATCGCGGGCGTCGAAGGTAACGGGCAAACGGAGCTGATCGAAGCGCTCGCTGGCCTCGTCGAATCCGAACGTTTGAGTGGCGAGATCAACTTCGAAGGTAAAAATCTCAATGCGCTGGGCGCACGCGTGCGACGTGAACTCGGCATCGCGCACATTCCGGAAGATCGTCATCGTCGTGGACTACTGCTCGATTTCAGTCTCGCAGAGAATTCGATCCTGGGCGTGCACTATCGCCCACCGATTGCAGCGATGGCGGGCGGTATTTTTCTTGACGAAAACGCGGTCCAGCGACGTGCGAACGAGATCATCAAG
>DATEWS010000468.1:0-2861 GCA_035257785.1 Pyrinomonadaceae bacterium | reverse complement strand
GTTGCGGGGTTGGGATCTCGAGGGGCGCGATGTTGAGCAGGACCTGGGATTGTCTGGACCACAGCGCGAACGAACTCGCCGCAGCAATAACGACGACCGCTGCGGTCACCGCCCACGATCGTCTGAACAATGGCGCCGGGGGCTTCGTAGTCTTCGTCCACAACTTTTCGAAACGCGGCACGCGACTGCGATCCTCGAGCGACAGTTCAGAGAACAGCGCTTGAATTCTCTTCTCTGTTCCACCCAATTCCATACTCAACTCCTTCTCGATCCAGGGTCGCGCGCAAGCGTTTCTTGCCCCGTTCGTAATGCCGGCGCGCACTGCCAAGCGAGATATTCATGACCTCCGCAGCTTCGCTCAAACTCAAATCCTGGTAGAACACGAGATGCAGCGTTTCGCGTTGTCGAGCCGGCAATTGCGCCAGCGCTCGCTGGAATCGCTGCTGCATTTCCGATCGTTCAAACTCCGAACCCAGATCTTCTAAGGTCGTGACGGGAAGCGATATGAGCGTTCGTAACCATTGCTTGCGACGCTCACTGATCGCCGTCTTGCGAATCACGGCGAACAGCCAGGTTTGCAGTTTCGACTCACCGCGATAGATCGCCTTCCCCTGCAGAATCTTCAGATAAACCGTCTGCAAGACTTCTTCAGCTTCGGCGGGGTTGCGTCCGCAGCAGCTCAGCGCCCAGCCAAAACTGGCCGGATGAAGTTTTTCGAGTTCACCTTTAAGCTCCGAGATCTCCATCCCGTTTCTGAGTATTAGTCGCGCGAGCGACGAGATTGTATGACAAGCAGTTTCATGCAAAGGCGCAAAGTTAACGTAAACCCGCGCAGGAAGGTTTAGGATTTTTTGCGGCTTTGCGGTTAACTTTGCGCGGTTTGCGTGATACTAATCCAGTTGACCGGTGAGTTGCGGAAGCCTGGTTGGGCCAAACGAGACGTTATGCTCCGAGTCGATCAGGAGTCGATCTCCGTCGAATTTGAAACTGACAGTTGAATAGAAGGGCGTTTCATAGAGGACGATCTTTATGGTGAAGGTGTCTGGTGCAGTCCAGGCGCCAGACGTCGCAGCTAACGGATTTGCCGGAACAGCGAGGATGCGATCGAGTGCGTTAGTAAACAGGCCACGACCCTTGGACCATGTGTCGTTTGCGATTGTCATGCGGGTCTCGCCGGCAGTAGTCCGCACAACGAGAACCGGTGACGTTGAGTTGAAATCGAAAGATACTGCTTTGATGCCGCGATCGTTCTCCGGAAACTTGAACCACTTTCCCGAAACGATCGAGGACACCGGAGACGATGGCGAGCCGTTCGGGACTTTAACTCTCAACGCGGCGAGCCGGGTTTCAAGCTGACGTCGAGCTGCCGGATTCTCGGGCAGACGTCCGGGTTTCATCGCCGGCAGCAGCTTTTCCCAAACAAGATTCATGACTTGTTGCATGTTGCGAACGCCGCTCGTTATCGCGACCACGGCGTCGAGTTCGGGAATCACCATGCAATACTGTCCGAACGCTCCATCGCCGCGGAAAGAGTTGTGACGCGAGCGCCAGAATTGAAAACCGTAACCCTGGTCCCAATCACTCGCCGGCGCCGAGCCGGTCGAGGTTTGCATCGAGGTCGCCTGTTGAACCCACATCGCCGGGATCAATTGCTTGCCGTTCCACATGCCTCTGCGAAGATAGAGCTCACCAAAGCGTGCGATCTCTTCCGTGCGCACTGACAGACCATACGCACCCGCAGTTATTCCCTGCGGGCTACTGACCCAAACAGGATCCTTGAATCCGAGCGGATCGAAGAGTCGCGGTCGCAGATACTCGAGCACAGTCATGCCCGTTACCTTTTGAACAATCGCGGAGAGCATGTAAGTCGCAGGCGAGTTATAGAGAAAGTGCGTCCCGGGTTTGAACGGTACCGTATGCGCGAGAAAAGTCTTTACCCAGGTTTCTGTTTGCAGGCTTGGGAAGTTGACGCGAATCGGCGCTTCGGTCTGGTTGCCGGTGTTCATGCGCAGTAGATCGCGTACCCGCATGGCACGCAAATTCTCCGAAGGTTCAGCCGGTGCTTCGTCAGGAAAAAACTTGATCACTTGATCGTCGAGATTCAGCTTTCCTTCCGCGATCGCAAAGCCAACGGCAGTTGAAGTGAAACTCTTGCTCAACGAATAAAGCATGTGAGGTGTGTCGCGGTCGTACGGCGCCCACCAGCCTTCCGCTACCACGTGCCCGTGTCTGACGAGCATGAAGCTATTCATCGTGTCGATCTCTTTGTCGGCTGCTTCGACAAACTCGAGGAGATCGGCAGAAGCAATTCCCTGTTGCTCGGGTGTACTGCGTGGTAGTGACGCAGACTTTTGCGCGAGCGAAACAGGAGCCAGAAGTGAACAGAGAAGAAGGACAACGCTCGCTTGTTGGAGGCGTTTCATCAGTGTCTGTGTAAGCTGTGGATTAGTTTGCCAGGTAAACTGCCAGCGCCGGAACGAGCAGCCAGAGCAAGCCCTTCACGAGAAAGAAAACGAAGCCCCAGAAGCCGAGTCGTTTGATCCAGATCGCCGTCTTCATACCTGATACGCGTAATCTTGACCCAAAACGGTCAATAACAAAAGCGCTCAGGAGCGCTGCTGTGCGTGGTGATGCTCAATCGCCTGGGCAGCAAGGTTTGTCGCGACTCTTGTTAGATACGCGTCAGCACCAGTGGGAGCTTGCGGCTGCCGGTAATACATGGCAAACGAACCGAGTACCTTGCCGCGTCGCGACATGATCGGCGTCGACCAGCAGGCGCGCAAGCCGGATAGTTTCGCGAGTTCGCGATAATCCTCCCAGAGCGGATCGGTGAGCATGTCCGTCACGATTACGGGCTCGCC
>DATEWS010000467.1:0-4291 GCA_035257785.1 Pyrinomonadaceae bacterium | reverse complement strand
AGACGAACTCGATCCGTATCAGCAAACCCAGCCTCAAACCGCTCGTATGACGAAGGCGGTGTTTCCCAGAAACGATACGCGCGCCGAAAGTCTTTGGAGTTTATAGCATCGTAATAAGATGACAGTGTAACTACGGGATCGCTGCGGTCGTCTTGTGGTCCATTTTCGGGCTCGGAAGATTGAGCGTTGACGAAGTTGAGCACGGTGCGGCTGCGATCAGAAAGTATCGTGAGTCGATCGGACGAGAGGCGAAACCTGTTCGCCGATTCGAGCGCTGCGAGGAATCGTTGTTCCTGCTGGTTTGCGTTCTGGTCCAGGCACGCGCGTCTTGTGCTGACGAGACGGCCGAATGCGATGGTGTCACCGCGCACCTGATACGTACCGCTGTAGGAGTTGCAACCTGTAGAACCGCTGGCCCGGCCGTCTTCACCAAACTTCAACGTGACCGTCGTTCCTGCCACCAGTCCGGCTTCACCGCCTGCTGGTCCAAGTGAAACGAGTCGCCAATCAGTTCCGGCAAGTACGCGCTGATCGGTAGACATGTTTCGACTCGTTTGCGCCTGGGACGCAACGAACACACACAGGACCAAAACCAGAGCACGCATGTTTTACCTCCAAACGTTGGGACCGCCACAGATTACACGGATAACGACGGATAATACACTCGCATAAGTTACAATTTGTTCTATGTTCTATGACGTTGTTGTTGTAGGGGCCGGAGTATTTGGCGCCTGGACTGCGTACAAACTCTGCCAGGACGGCGCGTCGGTCCTGCTGCTGGACGCGTATGGACCAGGAAACAGTCGCGCGAGCTCCGGCGGCGAGTCGCGCATGATCCGCATGGGTTATGGACCAGACGAGATCTACTCACGCATGGCCCAACGCTCGCTCGCCCTCTGGAAAGAACTGTTCGGTAGACGTCATAAGCTGTTCGTGAAAACGGGAATTCTCTGGCTCGCCCACGATCGAGATCCTTATTGCGAAGCGACACTCACGACTTTCCAACGGCTCGGGATCAATCACCAAAGATTGGACCACGGCGAATTAGCGCGACGATTTCCGCAAATCTCGCTGGGCGCTGTTAACTGGGGAATAATTGAGCCTGATTCGGGAGTTTTGCTCGCGCGACGTGCCGTGCAGGCAGTCGTAGCGCAGGCGCGAGCGATCGGTGTTGATTACCGCAAAGAGGCGATCTTGCCGCCAATAAGCAGTTTAATTAGCACAGTCTCAGGCGAAGCGATCGGTGCTCGTCGCTACGTGTTTGCGTGTGGTCCGTGGTTGCCAAAACTCTTTCCGGAGTTGCTACGCGACCGGATTCACGTCACGCGGCAGGAGGTCGTCTTCATTGGAGTTCCGCCGGTTGACGTTAGTTTCGGCGTTGGTGTGATGCCGTGCTGGATTGACTTCAACGATCTGGTCTATGCGTTGCCGAACATCGAAGGCCGTGGAATCAAGATCGCGATCGACGCTCATGGACCAGAATTCGATCCTGATAGTGGCGAGCGAGTTGTAACCGCATCAGGACTTGATGCAGTTCGTAAATACGTGGCCCGACGAGTGCCGCAGCTTGCTGAGGCGCCGGTGACTGAAACGCGCGTTTGCCAGTATGAGAACACTTCAAACGGCGACTTCCTGATCGATCGTCATCCTGAGTTTGAAAACGTTTGGCTCGTGGGTGGCGGATCCGGACACGGATTCAAACATGGACCAGCCGTGGGCGAATACGTGGCCCAAATGATCTCCGGAACCGCCACACCCGAGCCCCGCTTCAGTCTTGCGACAAAACAGCGAGTTCAGGAGCGGAAAGTTTTTTAGGGTTTCGGCGTCGCGTTGTAGTCTTCGAGTAGCTTTTGTGCGCGAATACTCGGACTTATCAACGCCAGTTTCTGTGACCAGTCGTAACCGCTAAATACGCCGACCACTTCGGCGTTCGAGTTATAGACCGGACTACCCGAGAAACCATCGCGACTGTCGATCTTGACTGACCAGTATTCCTGGTTGCCGAGCATGTAGTTGCCGTAAAAGCTGCCGTGGCTCACGACCTTGTCGCCGTGCGGCCGCGCGATCAAAAACAGTTTGTCGTCTTTGTTCGGAGCGGTTTGAAACTTCGGCGCCTGAGCGTGCTTCGAACCGCGGCACATTTCGAGTAGCGCGAGATCCGCTTCCTTGTCGACCTTCATCACCTTGGCCCGACAGCCGTCAACGAAAACCTTTACCGAAAGCTCGTCGCTCGCCTTAAAACCCAGCATCACTTTTTTAGTGGCGCTGAGATTGCCGGAGATTACGTGATAGGCAGTCATCACAAGTCCATTGCCTACCAGGAAACCCGTTGCATACCCATTGGGTCCGACATCAAACAAAACTGAAATTGCCTGCTCCAATGGATTCTGCTCTTTTTTCGAAAATTCCAACTCCAGCGACAATGTATACCGCTCTTGCTGCTTGAGCATCTTGTTTGCGCTTTTGCTATCAGCGGCAGACACAGGCGCGAGCAGAAGCATGACGAGGGCGGCAATACAGGTAAGGCTGCAAAGCTTACTCTTCATCGTTGACCTCCGTTCCAAGTTCACGAAAAAATTAGGACGGCCTTGTCACGTGTAGGGGTACGGACAAAGAAAAATTTCTACTTCGACAACTTGCAGGAATGTCCAGGAATAAAAGACCGGAGCATTTTAGGGCGAGGCTTGCAGATAAGCAACGATTTTTCGGATTGGAAAAAAGATTTTCACACAAAGGCACAAAAAAGCTACTGAAGCCTAAGGCCTTTGTATCTTCCTCTGTGCCTTTGTGTGGAACCCGCTCTTAGCTAACAGACGCCACGCGTTGCTTTGGTTCGTTTATGCGCGTGTAGTCAGGATGCAGATAGACAATGCGTCCGCCGACGATTGTCGCGACTGCCGCGCCGTGCATTGTGCGACCGTGAAAGGGAGTGTTCCTGCTTTTCGATTTGGAACGATTGACATCGAAGACCCATTCGAGATTTGGATCGAGCAGCGTTACGTCTGCGAATGCATCTTTCTTAAACGATCCGCGATCCGTGAGTCCGAAGATTCGTGCCGGATTCGTCGCACACATTTGCACGACACGCTCGAGGTCGATCAATCCGGCGTGTACCAGATCGAAAGCTAATCCAACTGCCGTTTCCAAACCCGTTATTCCAAACGGCGCCTGGTCAAACTCAAGGGCCTTTTCATCGAGATGATGCGGCGCGTGATCGGTGGCGATCGCGTCGATCGTACCGTCTTTCATTGCTTCAATAATGGCATCGACGTGTTCCCTGCTTCGCAATGGAGGGCTCATTTTCGTGTTGGTGTCGTACTCGGCGACTGCTTCGTCCGTGAGCGTCCAGTGATGCGGCGTCACTTCGCAGGTGATGTTTAGTCCGTCGTTCTTCGCTCGGCGCACCGCTTCGAGCGCTCCGCGCGTGGACACGTGAGCTATGTGAACTTTCGCTTTCGTCAACTTTGCGAGCACGCAATCGCGAACGACATCGACGTCTTCTGCGGCCGCAGGCATGCCTCGCAACCCGAGAACCAACGACCAGCGCCCTTCGTGCATCACGCCGCCTGCGCTCAACGTCTGATCCTGGCAGTGATCGACAACCGTCAGATCAAAACCACGCGCGTATTCCAACGCTCTCCGCATCATCGCAGCGGTCGGCACCGATCGTCCGTCATCCGAAACTGCAACGACGCCGGCGTTCTTCATCTCGCCCATCTCCGCCAGCTCTTTGCCGTGACTTCCTTTCGTGACGGCGCCGATCGGAAACACGTTTGCGAGTTTAGCGGCCTGGCCTTGTTCGACGATGAAACGCGTGACAGCGGGATTGTCGTTTATGGGATCAGTGTTCGGCATCGCACAGATGCTGGTCCAACCGCCCGTCACTGCTGCCGACGCGCCGGTTGCGATCGTCTCTTTGTACTCGTGTCCCGGTTCGCGCAAATGTGTGTGGAGATCGATGAATCCGGGCGCGACAATCAACCCGGTTGCGTCGATGACGTGGGCCTGTTCGGGAACCGGTTCGCCGCGTTCAATCAAACCCACGAAACGTCCATCTTCGATCAACAGGCTGCGACCGCCGGTGTTCACTTGTTGCGCCGGATCGATAACGTAACCATTTGCAATCAGCAGCTTCATTCCTGACTCACTTTGCGTTTGTGTTTTCGCGCGGGCTGCGGTTTTTCTTCTGCCTGTTCTGTATGACTGCCGCCCGCCAGCAGGTAAAGCACTGCCATTCGTACTGCTACACCATTCGTTACCTGATCGAGAATTAACGAACGGCTGCCGTCCG
>DATEWS010000466.1:0-7325 GCA_035257785.1 Pyrinomonadaceae bacterium | reverse complement strand
GCGGCTATCTTCTCCTGAAGTTTCGTGTACGCGCCTCGCCGAGCCCGCGGGCACGTTGCTGATTTTGCACCCAGGTTCTATCTGCCGACCGCTGCACTGATTCCCAACCGTTGCTCGTTCTTTGCTGAACTCCGGTTGACTGGTTGTAGCGATAGACGTTTCCGTCCCTGCTTGCGTACACGTTGTTGTTTCCGACGGCGACGCCCGTGTCGGTGCGAGTGTTGTAAGCAAACCCACCCGCGCCGGCGGTGACCTGGCCCGTTGAGCCATTTCGTACACCGCCGGCTGCGCCCCCGCTAATCACACCTGTGTTTGGATTGTAAGCCGCTCCTGCGACACCTGCCGCTGAGTTGCCGGTGTAGACGTTAGTAACTTGTCCACCGCGCGCTGCGTATCGTGTGCCCGTCACAGTGTTCACGCCAGTGACCGCAGCACCACGACCAACGTTGCCGGTGTACGCGTTGGCCCACGCGGCTCTCGTGCCTGAGTAGGCGACGTTACCCCACTGGCCGTAAACATTAGTTGCCGCAACACCACTCCAACCATAAACGCCGTAAGAGACTCCGTAACCGTACGTGTACGGCGCGCCATACCAGTACGCGCCGACATAAGGCGGATAGTACCAACCGGTGCCGTAGACCACGACGTTGGTGCTCGTGACGACAGCGCCGTGATAACCGGGTGTGTAACCGACATAGACCACTTCCTGTGTCGAACCATAGACCTTCACATACGTGACGTAATGCAGCGGCGAGCTGACCGGTATCGTATAGATCGCGACCGGCACAGACAGCGCCACGGCCCATGGACCAACGGGCGATGTCGCGACAAACCAAACACCATTCTGCACTGCATAGTAACTGTGTGAATCGACTTTGATCACGGGTGTAGTTGTGTTGACCGCGTACATCAACGTTGTAGTCTCAATCGATCGAAACTGCGGTGAGCCATCGAAGTTGACCGTTAACGATGTAGAGCTGCGCGTGATCGTAGCGGTCTGCGGAATCGCATTCGCGATCAGCGCTTCTGTTGCTTGTGGTGTTCCGGGAACAGAAGCCAGCACCGTTGCTTTCTTGTGACTCGCGGGAATCTTTGCGAAGTCAGCCGGCAGTTTCTCGCCCGGCACGTACTGCCATGGACCACGCATCGATTGCGCTTTGAACCAGCGACCGGAAAGTAGAATGTAGTGATCCCGGGATGACGTCACGACGAAGATGTCGTTTTCGGTGTTGGTTACATAGATCAGTTGGGTTCCTTCGATGGGCGACACTTGCGGCTCGCCCTGTGTTTGCAAAAGTTCCGCTGGTTGTGTGCTGACGAAGATACTCGGAGCGCCGCTCTGCATCACCGCCATTGCGAGAGAACCGTTCGCACTATCGGGTAGATCCACTTTCCTTAAATCGGCGGGAGTTTGGGTCGCGATGGTCCATGGCCCAGCCAGCGCAGGCGCTTCCAGCCAGCCGTCCATCACGTTTAAGTAGAGTTTTCCAGACGCCGGATCGCACAACATGAATGCGCGCGTGTTGATGACTCGCTCGAGCCTTGTTTCTTTGACGGGACGAAGCACCGGCGTTCCATCGATTACCACCAGCATCGCCGGCCTGGTGCTGAAGAAAACCTGCGGCGGATCGTTCTTTACTTCGTAAATCGCGCTGGTTGTTGCGGCGTGGTTGATCGCCATGTCCGCCAGCAGCCGGTCGAGCGAAATCACTTCACCCTGCCGGGCGATGCGTGCTTGCAGTGCAACTTCGATCGTCGCCGAGTTTTCGGGCGCGAGTGGAATGCTGATTTTTGTGATTTTGAAATCAGAGAGCGTGACGAGACGATTGATCTTGTCGATCTCCGCGCGCGCCGTGAACCACAACACGCCGTAAAGTGGTTGTTTAGATGAACTTTCGGTTATCGCAATTGCGGCACGGGCGGCCAAACTGTTCCCGGTCCAGTCTTCGATTTGCGGCTGATAAACGGCAACGGAGTTGTTGCCGATAGCGAACTTCCGTGGCCAGCCTTTGTCGGTAGCTTTGGTTTGCGCGAACACGGCGGTAGCGGTGAAAAGTATGATCAGCAAGGCGCGACTAATATTCTTCATATGATTCTCTCTCTGCTTTCTTAAGGCTTCCTAAAACGGCAGCAGAATAGAAAACCGCGAGGTGTAGTCGCATATCCCGAAAGATACATTTTGGGCCACAAAGAGGTGCAAAAGGCACAAAAGTTGATCTTTTTGAGCCTTGTGTGCCTTCTTGTGGCCTGAAACGATTTTGCGCTGGAAGTCATTGACAATGAGGGGGACGCGGAACTATTGTCGCGCCGCTCAAGGTCCGGATCTCACGAGAGTCTCAAAACATGCAAAATACAAAGCCCCCGAAGGATCGACGCGTATTTGAGGAGCCGGTGGCGTGGCTTTTTGGACCGCAATTGATCGGCGGATTGAAGGGCATCCTGCTCTATACGGCCTACGGCGACAAACTCGATCCGCGCGACTGGATGACGGCCAAAGTCTTCGACGATTTCTCTCAATACAACGGCGAGGAGTTCTGGTTCGATTACCTCTCAGACGCAGGCGACGGCACGAAAGCCATGTACAGTCTCGCTTACCTGACTATGTGTCGTGGTCTTTGGACAACTCCAAATCCAACTGCGAACGCCGATGTAAAGACAACTCCGGGCGATCCCAATCTTCCCTATCAACTACCGCGTGGTGAATTTCTGTTCGTCGGTGGCGACACTGCCTACCATGCGTCGGATTACATGACGCTGGTGAATCGAATGCAGCACCCGTTCAAATATGCGTTTGAAGATCTCGTCAAACATCAACTCATCGACGCAGACGAACCACGGCGCCCGATCTTCGGCATCCCCGGCAATCACGACTACTACGATCAGGTGGACGGCTTTCGACGCCAGTTTCGCAAACCTACCCGCCCCGAAGGACCATTGCCTCCGGGCCGCAGCAACAGACGCAACGCACAACTGACGTTGCCCGGATTCAAACGCATCCAGGAAGCGAGTTATGTCTCGTTGCACTTGCCTTACGATTGGTGGTTCTGGGGTCTTGATATCGAGCCTGGTCCAATTACCCGCCAGCAGTTGAGGCAGCGTTGCTTTTTCCGCTCGACGGAAAAGCCTCCTGACAAACTGATCGTGGCAACGTCTGCACCGAGCACAGTCTTCGGGCGTGCGGCAACAAAAGATCAGTTCATCACGACATCATTACGGTTTCTCGGCGTGAATCTTCCGTTCTTCCCGCGCCGAGATAAGAAGGGCAAACCGGATCTTGGAAACACTGGCGATAATAAGTTGAAAGAAGGTCAGTGCCGGCTCGATCTGTCTGGCGACGTGCATCACTACGCACGTTACTGGGGTCCACCTGCTCCTGGTGACTGTCCGCGTGAACACAGCAAAGCGGAACGACCCAGCAGTGAGCATTACGCCTCCGTCGTATCGGGTTCGGGCGGCGCTTTTCATCACCCATCGACCACTTACAACGCCGAGATTTGCGAGCAGGTCCTTTATCCGCCGGAAAAGAAATCACGCGCCGCGGTAGCCGATCGGCTCTTCAAGTTTCAGACTGTCTGGAATGGTGGTTACGTTAACCTGGCGGGTTTTATCATCGCCTTCGTCCTTTACTTTGGAGCGACGGTACCTCAAAGCAGCAGGCAATTTATTAACAACATGCCTTTCCTCCAAAGCATGGGTTGGACTAGTCAGGAAAACCTTGAACCTACGGTCATCAAATATTCCGGCACGCAACCTTGCGATAATGTAAGACCTTTTTGGCTCTGGACCACCCTCGGCTTCGTACCGCCTGAATGGAAGCCGGAGGATGGTTGCACACCTGCGAATCCCGGCTACTTCTTTCCGCACGCAAGGCGCTGGCCGCCCGATCTCTTTATCGGGCAGGCTTTTATCTGGGCCTCACTGATCGCGATCATCGTTACGTTTGTGTTGAGTGTCTTTACAAAGAAAATCTTCAACGATCAGAATCCGTATAAGCAGGGAACAGATCCACACTGGAAACTCTGGCCCATCGTTATCGGTACGACGCTGTTGGTGGTCATCGGGTTCGCGACTATTTCTCCTTACCGGCATCACGTCACACCGTTTGTCAGCAGCCTGCTCGTGCTTTACTCGCTCTTTGCAGCGCTCACCGCCATTGTTCTGAGTGTCCGCTACAGTGAGTACTTGTTCAAGAAGAGTTTTGTGAGTAACAGGCGCGGCGACTGGCTCTTGCAGTGGGGTTGCTGGATTGCGGCGATCGTCGTAGTTGCTGCGGGCTTCTTGTACTTTGGTCAGAACAACCTGCCGACTTATCTGATCTCTGACATCGTGTTCGCGATTGTTTTAGTGCTTGCCATCGTCGGCATTTTAGTTCTGCCATTTAAGGTTGCGGGCGACCTGTTCTACACGAAGCCGAAGGTCGTGCAGATTCTCGGCAAGGCACTGATCGGAGTCGTCCATCTCATTCTTCAAGTTTTTGTGCCTTATGTGCTGATCAGAACCGGCAGTATTCTCGCGTGGGTGATCGCAGTGGGCCTGGTCTTGATTCCAATCTTCGTCTTCATAGGACGTACGCTGTTGAATCGAAACACTGGCGTGGGATTGTTGATAGCGTGGATCGTTTACGGAGCCTTGATGCTGTTCCTGCCGAAACTCGTTGGTGGTTCGCCTGTCTTTCTGAACTGGACTGGACCGGTCGCACTAATTCCGGCAGTTCTGGCGGGACTCGCAGGCGCGGTCATCTGTTGTCTCTGGACTGGCTGGTACTTCGCTGTTTCTTTTGCCTTCAACGGTCACAACAACGAAGTCGGCGGAGCCGCACGTATCGAAAACTTCAAACAATTCATCCGCTTTCGTTTGACGCGCGACGGTATCACGGGATACGTGATCGCCGTAAATGACGTTAGCAGGATCGACACCAAAGTTAACGGTCGCAAACAGGATGGAAGCGATCTGGAGCCCAAACTGATCGACGTTTTTCATCTGACGTGCAAGTAGAGAGGAGCCGTCCTCATGAAATCGCGAGGTTATTTCTACGGCGGGTTCGCGACTTCGCTTAACATCCTTTTGTACGCGCTCACGTTCGGCCACTTCCTGTGGCTCGAAGGTCGAGTGCGCGGTGGCGTTTTCCGTAACTGGCTTCGTCGTTTTCGCTATCGCCCGCAGAAATTTTACAGGCCGAGAACCGAGCAGGAGTTGATCGATCTAATCAAAACCTCCAACGGCATCCGTTTCTTTGGCTCTGGTCATTCTTTCAACGATGGCGTCGTGGCGGATACAACGCTGATCTCGTTGGACGACTACACCGGGATTGTCAGCGTTGACGATGCGAACCTGCGAATGACTGTCCGCGCGGGGACGCGTGTGCGTGACGTGATTCGGTTGTTGTTGAAACGCGGTTGGGCTTTCAAGGCGCTGCCATCGCATGACGCTCAGAGTATTGCCGGAATTCTTTCGACTGACGTGCATGGCACAGGGAAGGATTGGGGATTTGTCAGCCAGCTCGTTTACTCGCTTAAAGTGATCGATGGCCAGGGTAACGTGCATACGGTTGGACCAGCGGACGATCTGTTTAAAGCCGTGATTGGCGGAGTGGGCGCCGCGGGTGTTATCTCTGAGGTTACGGTTCAGGCGCGGACGCGATTCAATGTGGAGCAGAAGTTTGAGATCAAGGATCTGTCGTATGTCCAAAACAACCTCGACACGTTGCTCGCGCAGAACGAACATCTCAGTCTTTACCTCTTTCCGTTTACGGGAAAGTGCCAGGTCAGCACTTGGAACATCTCTCCGAAACCGAAGTCGTTTCTTGGTCCATTGCGGGAGTTCATTGCGATATCGTTCGATGCATTACTGGCGTCGTGGTTTGGAAATTTCATGGCTTACACAGGATTGTTGCCGAAGTTGTCGAACGCTACTCACAGTTTGAAGCGCGGCACGGATCTGGTGATGGAGAGTAATAAAGCTTTCAATCGCACGATCTATCACCTTCACCAGGAACTCGAGTTTACGGTGCCGTACATCGACACGTTTAAGCGATGCCAGGACTTTGTCGGGCTGTATGAAGCGATGTACCAGCAGAAGCATCTGCCGTATGCGTTGTTTGAAGTGCGCTTCACGCCTGCCGGGCACGATCGCACGCTCATCGGCGCGGGCCGAGATCGTCGGTCGACGTGGATTGACCTCGTGCTTGACGATTCGCGTGGGTTTGAAAGGTACTACGCGGCGGCCGAGGCATTCATCAAGCAGATTGGCGCGCGCCCGCATTTGGGGAAGTTTTGTCAGCACCACACGCAGGCGGATTTACAGAACGTGCATGGCGCGTACTTCACGCAGTTTCTACAACTCGTGCAGCAATACGATCCCACCGGCAAATTCAAGAACTCCTTCACCCGCCGCATCTTTTAATCTAGACACAAAGAGGCACCCAAAAAAAGCTCCGAATCATTTTGTGTCTTTTGTGCTTCTTTGTGGCTAAAAAATTAACGAGACACGCCGCGTATTAGGAACGTACAGCGCACGCAAGAAAGATCTGAAATTCCTCGCTTTGTTTCGTGGCAATCAACTTGCACTGGAGAAACTCTCTACATTTCCGGCAAGGGAGAGCTGTGCATGACCGTCAAACTTAAAAGGCTATCGGACCAGGTAATGATAATAACCGGCGCAACGTCCGGTATCGGACTCGTAACCGCGCGCATGGCCGCTAAGCGCAGTACCCGTCTAATCCTCAACGCGCGAAACGAAGAAGCACTGCGCCGTGTGTGCGACGAGATCAACCAGGCAGGAGGCGAGGCCTATCCCGTCGCCGGCGACGTCGGCCAGCTAGACGACGTGCAAAAGATTGCTGACGAGGCAATCCGTCGTTTCGGCGGCTTCGACACCTGGGTCAACAACGCGGGCGTGTCGATCTATGGACCAGTGTTGGAGCAGTCACTCGAAGATCAGCGTCGCTTGTTCGAAACAAACTACTGGGGCGTGGTCCATGGCTCGAGAGTCGCCTGCGCACACTTAAGGCAACGCGGTGGCGCACTCATCAACATCGGCAGCGTGCTTTCCGACATCGCGATTCCGATTCAGGGTACCTACTGCGCTACGAAGCACGCCGTGAAGGGTTATACAGATGCGTTGCGTCTTGAGTTGGAAGCAGAAGGTTCGCCCATGTGGGTCACGCTCATTAAACCGAGCGCCATCGATACGCCCTACACTCAACACGCGAAGAACCTGTTACCTACCGAGCCCATGAACCCGGCGCCTGTTTACGCGCCGGAGACAGTCGCCGAGGCGATCCTTCATTGCGCCGAACATCCGGAGCGCGATGTTTATGTCGGCGG